>CADAKR010000294.1 GCA_902788545.1 uncultured Coriobacteriaceae bacterium | reverse complement strand
ATCTGCTCGCCGACGACCACGTGCAGCGTCGTCATGAGGATGTAGCCGATGGCGACGGCGATGGCCGAAATGGCGGTATCGGACAAGCCCAACGGCGCGAGCAACGGACGCACGAGCGCCGAAAACGCCGGTTCGCCCAACCACCCGAGCGCCAACGACGCCAGCGTGATGCCCAGCTGGCAAGCTGCCAGGTACGCGTTCACGTTCGAGGTGACGCGCTTGGCCGCCTTCGCGCCGGGCTTGCCTTCTTGCAGCGCCATCTCGATCTGGGAGGGCCGCACCCGCACCATGGCGAACTCGGCGATGACGAAATAGGCGTTCATCGCCAAGAAGAAAGCGACCAGCAGCAGGCTGCCCCATATCGGCATATGACGTTAAACTCCTCAATCTGCAATTTGTTCGACGAACGATTATACTCAACGGTATAAAGCAATTGCGAAGCTACACGGCAACGTCAAGGAAAGGAAACCTCATGGCAGACGGAGAGAAGAAGGGCCTCATCGAAGAGTTTAAAGAGTTCATCGACAAGGGCAACGCGATGGACATGGCCGTCGGCGTCATCATCGGCGGCGCGTTCACCGCTATCGTCACGGCGCTGACAACCGACATCATCAACCCGCTCATCACGCTGCTGACGGGCGGTGCCGTGGGCGAAGACGGCATGGCCATCCCGCTGACGATCGCCGGCTTCAACATCGGCAACTTCCTTTCCGCAATCATCAACTTCCTGATCATCGCGCTTATCGTGTTCCTGCTCGTGAAGAGCCTGAACACCGCGAAGGAAGCCGCCAGCAAGCTCGGCAAGAAGGACGAAGGCGAACCGGAGCCCGAGATGGAGCCGCCGACTTGCCCGTTCTGCCTGGAAGAGGTCAAGGAAGGCGCCACCCGCTGCCCGCATTGCGCCGGCGCGTTCGACAAGCCCGCAGAGCCCAAGCCTGCAGCCGAAGCGGAATAGCGTATCTCCGCTATAAACCAGGAAAGGCACCCGATCGGGTGCCTTTCTTTGTCTGCGGGTGTTTCGGGGCGATTAGATCTTGTACATCATCTGAAATACGTCTTCGCGTTGAAGCGTGATCTGCACGCCGATGCGCTCGCCAGCTTGGCGCAAGCGCTCTTGCACGGTGTTGAAATCGGCAACTTCGGTGTTCAGCGTGACGATCATGGTCATCGAGAAAATCTCGCCGAGCAGCGTCTGGCTGATGTCGTCGATGTTCACGCCGCATTCGCGCAGCTCGACGGCCACCTCGGCAACAATGCCGGTCGCATCCCTGCCCAAAACGGAAATCACGCACTTCATCGGGGTATCCTCTCGTCCGTTCAAACGTTACGTTAATTGTCACACATCTAATTCTAGCGCAACCGGGCAATGGTCCGATCCCATGACCTCGTTGTGAATCGCAGCCCCGGTCACGCGCGGCATCAGCTCGTCGCTGACGAGGAAGTAGTCGATGCGCCATCCCGCGTTGTTCTTACGCGCGTTGAAGCGGTAGCTCCACCACGAGTACACGCCGGCCGCATCCGGGTTCAGCGTGCGCCACACATCGGTGAAGCCGGCGTCGATCAGCTCGGTGAACTTGCCGCGCTCCTCGTCGGAAAAGCCCGCGTTGCCGCGGTTCGGGCCCGGGTTCTTCAGGTCGATCTCCTGATGCGCCACGTTGAAGTCGCCGCACATGACGACCGGCTTGGGCTGTGTGCTGGCCCCACCGGGCAGCGCGCCCTCTTCCAGGCCCTTGCAAAACTCGCGGAACGCATCGTCCCACTGCATGCGGTGGTCGATGCGGGCCAGCTCGTTTTGCGCGTTGGGGGTATACACGTCGACGAACCACAGCTCGGGGAATTCCAGCGCGCAGATGCGGCCCTCGGCATCGAGGTAATCGTCGCCCAGGCCGTGCAGCACCTGCAGTGGCTCGCGCTTCGAGAACACCGCCGTCCCGGAGTACCCCTTGCGCTCGGCATAGCTCCAGAAGTCATGGTAACCCGGCAAGTCAAGGTCGACTTGCCCCGCCTGCAGCTTCGTCTCCTGCAAAGCGAACACGTCGGCGTTGAACGTGGTGAAGATGTCCTCGAACCCCTTCTTCAGCACCGCCCGCAACCCGTTGACGTTCCACGACACGAACCTCATCGCCGCTCCCTTCCTATCTTCGGACGTTTGCCTCAGAGGTGGACGTCCACCTCTGAGGCAAACGTCCAGGTTTACTTGTGATACGGCTCGCCACGCGAGATCTTGCAAGCGCGGTAGAGCTGTTCAAGCAGCACGACACGTGCCAGGTTGTGCGGCAGGGTGATGGGGCCGAACGACAGCAGCTCGTCGGCACGTGCGCGCACATCGGCCGACACGCCGCACGAGCCG
>CADAKR010000293.1 GCA_902788545.1 uncultured Coriobacteriaceae bacterium | reverse complement strand
GAAAGCGCTTGTTGCGCTTTGGTCGACGGGCCAGGTCGCCTCATCTCGCGGGCTGCTTCGCGCGCTCGCCGCTTGGGGTTTGCGGCAACTTTGGGCACCGAGCCGCTTGCCACTGGCTCGGTGAAACGCAGCCGGCGGTATCGTTTGACTATGAGCTCTTGAATTTCCTCGTTAGAAGGCTCGGCGCCGAACACGACTCGGCACGCGCACAGCTTTCCGCCTTCGACGCGCTCGAACATCCCCACCCAAAACTGGCCGTCGTGATATACGGTCAGGGTGGAGGAAACCCTGATCTCCTGCATGGTGAATTCCTCCTTGTATGTAGTCACCACGCAGAGAAGGGACAACCAAGGAGGCAGGTTACTGACGCCGCGGGCGAACCGCCAGCGCACCCCGACTACCCAACGGGGTCGTGTTTTTATCTCCGCAAGGGCATCATAGCACGAGCCGGCAGGGCTTCACAGCTCGTCATTCGAATAGCTCGGCGGCGCGTTGCAGCTTGCCGACTATCTCGATGTGCTGGGGGCAAGCGGCCTCGCATTGGAAGCACTGGATGCACTCGGATGCCTTGCCGCCGGCTGCCGTCTGGAAGCCGAACCAGTTCTTGCCGTTGGCCGTGCCGTACATGCCCGCGCGGTTGAGCGCTTCCATGATGGGTGCGATGCGGATGTCCATGGGGCACGACTTCATGCAGTACTGGCAGTTCGTGCAAGGGTTGTCCAACAGCTCGTCGAGCTTCTCCTTGGCCAGGCGCAGCGTTGCAAGCTCGGCATTGGTGAGTGGCTCGTATGTGCGCCACGTTTCCAGGTTCTCCTGCATCTGCTGGATGCTCGACATGCCCGAAAGCACAGTGATCAGGTTGGGCGTCCCGAAAGCGAAGCGCAGGGCCCAGTCGGGGAAAGAGCGGTTGGCGTTGGCGGCGCGAAGCACCTCGGCCACCGGTTCGGGGGGTGTGGCCAGCGCCCCTCCGCGTACCGGCTCCATGATGACGATGGGCAGGCCATGCTTCTGCGCGACCTCCACGCATTTACGCGATTGCGTGTTGGCATTGTCCCAATCGGCGTAGTTCACCTGCAGCTGCACGAACTCCATCTCGGGATGAGCTGTCATGATCTCGTCGAGTTTCTCGGCGTTGTCGTGGTGCGAGAACCCGATATGGCGCACCTTGCCGTCGGCCTTCAGCTGCTTCACGAAATCCCACATTTCGAACTTGTCGAACACGGCCGTGCGCGGGCCGCCCGTGTTGTGGATGAGGTAGAAGTCGAAGTATCCTGCACCCGTCTGCTCAAGCGAGATGTCGAAATCAGCCCGCGCCTCGGCGGCGTCTTTCGCCTTGATCCAGGCGGCGTTCTTCGTGGCAAGCTGGTAGCTTTCGCGCGGGTAGCGCTCCACCAACGCCTGACGGATAGCCGCTTCGGAGCCGTCGTAGGCACGAGCAGTGTCGAAATACGTGCAGCCTGCTTCCAAGAACAAGTCGACCATCTGCTTGACTTGCTCGACATCAATCGCGCCATCGTCGAGTTTCGGCAGCCTCATCAGGCCGAATCCGAGTTTTGGAATGCTCTCGCCAAGGTATGCCATCATAGTCCCCTCTCTTGGCCGCGGCCTGGCCGCAAAGCTCGGCGCAGGCAGCCATCTAACGTAAGGATACCAACATTATGCGGGCAGCGCGCCCGGCGCTTTCTTGGGCGGCACGGCTTGGTAAAGCAGCTCCAAGAAGATGAAAACCGAGCCCATGCCAACAAGCACCCCGTCAAGCACCGTGTCGCCGGCGCTCTCCATCAGCTTTTCCAGCGCAGGCAGCAGCCACCATACGCCCCACGTCGCCGCAATCGAGTAGAACAGCGAGTTCTGCAAGCATACCTGCCCCATGAAGTGGAACCGCATGTCGCGGTAGTCCCACAGCTCGTAGTTGCGGTTCGCCGCCATGCCCGTGGCGAAGTCGATGGAGGTGCATACGAGCTGGTTCACCAAGAAGCTGGCCGCAAGCGCCGTCGGCATGTGCAGCCACAGGGGAAGGACGCTCCTGGAGACAGCGCCCACAATCGCTTCCTTTGCCGGCTTCAACACCAAGTCGGCCAGCACGGCCGCCGTGCCCTCTGCGGGGAAGGGGAACAGCCACTGGTCCCAAAGCATGTGGTTGTTGCGGTCGTATCCGCCCTTGAAGATGCCGTACTTGATGCCGGTGCAAAACAGCATCTCGACCCAATGGCCCACCATGGAAAACGACATGAAATACAGCCCGAGTTTGCGCGCTTGCGGATACCAGGACGCGCTTGAAAGCGGGGCCCGCCCGTCGCCACGTTTATTCGTTGCCATTTTCCCGACTTGGAACTATCATTGTCTGAGCAGGGAAAAGGCGGTC
>CADAKR010000292.1 GCA_902788545.1 uncultured Coriobacteriaceae bacterium | reverse complement strand
CACGATGTCGGCATCGGCGATGCCGCGGGACTTGAGGCATGCGAGCAATTCGGCCATCGTTTCGAGCGTCACGGCCGTGGCGCATATGCGCACCTGCGGATTTGCGGCATGCGCAACATCGATGATGGCATCCATGTTGCCCGCCGATCCCCCAATGAACACGCGGTCGGGCGCGGGAAGGCCCTCGAGCGCGTCGGGCGCCAACCCCTCGACGATCACCATGTTGGACGTGCCCTGAGCTTCGCGGTTCTTCCGCATGAGCTCGACCGCCTCGGCGTTGCGCTCGATGGCGTACACGGCACCGCGCGGTGCAGCCAGGGCCGCCTCAACCGAAACCGAGCCCGTGCCCGCGCCGACATCCCACACCACGTGATCGGGCGCGATGCGCAGCTTCGCGATGGCCAACGCGCGCACTTCCTCCTTGGTCATGGGCGCCTTGCCGCGCAGGAAATCGCCATCGGCAAGCGCCGGGGCGGCGAAGGGGCGCACCACGGGACGGGGGTTGGTTGCCAGCATGACCGACAAGTCCGCAAACGCCATGTCAGCCAGCTCGGCTGCCGTGCCGTGCACGATGCGCTCGTCGTCGTAGGACAGCCGCTCGCCCGCGGCCACCTGCACGTCACCGAGACCACGTTCGACGAGGTCGCGGCATATGTCGTTGACCTTCGTCTTGCCGCCGGTGATGCAAAACGTCTTCTCGTGCGATTGGACGGTGCCCACGGCATCGTGCTCGCGTCCATGCGCCGACACAAGCGTGGCGTCTTGCCAAGGCGTGTGCAGCTTCGCGCAGAAGTACACGAGCGAGGAGATGCCGGGAATGGCCTCGACATCGTGAGCGGCCAGCTTGTCGTAGAGTTTCGTCGCACCGCTGTAAAAGCCGACGTCGCCCGACAGCAGCACGCTCGCCTGCGCGCACGCAGCCCCATCGATTGCGGCTGCGATGTCGTCAGACAGAATAAGCTCGCGCTTGTCGCATTCAAGCGCCGCGAACGGCTCGAGCAGCCGCTTGGCCCCGATGAGCAAATCGCTGCCTTCGATGGCCTTCTTCGCCCCGATCGTCAGCGTGTCGGGGTTTCCCATTCCAATGCCTACCAGGTAAACCTTCATGCAAGCTCCTCGTGCTGTTAACCCTGGGCCTCCGCCTCAAAGGCAAGTGTCCGATCAAGCGTTTCCTTCAGCTGGTCCATCGTCAGGCCGTCTTCTTTGGTGGGACGATGGATGACAACCAGCTCGATGCCGCATTCGCGCGCGGCATCCACCTTCTCCCAGAAGCCGCCGGCAGTTCCCGACGCCTTCGTGACGAGGATGTCGATGTTCAAGTCGCGGATGAGAGCGCAATTGAGCTCCTTAGAGAACGGGCCCTTCATCGCGATGATGTGGTTGACCGGCAGCCCCAACTCGCTCGCGGCTTCGAGCGAGGAGGCGACGGGAAGGATGCGGGCGTAGACGCGCTCGGTGAAATCCCCGATGGCTTCCGCGTAGATGGGCAGATCCTTGCTGCCCGTCGTCAGCAACACGTTGCCGGGCCTGCCCGCAATAGAGCGCGCGGCCTCTTGCGGGCTGTCGACGCCGTTCCACGGGCCTTGCGGCTCGTCTTCGCGAAGCACGCGGTACAGCTTGACGCCGCACGCCTCGGCCGCGCCTGCAATGCTTGCGGAAACGCCGGCGGCATACGGATGCGTGGCGTCGACGACGCTGCTGAACGACTGGTCGCGCAGCAGGCCCTCGATATCGTCGGGCAGAAGGCGGCCCGTCAGCGACGTCACGTTTTCGAGGCCCTGCACAAGCGAGCTGCCGAACTCGGTCAACGAGCTGATGAACACCTCGCAGCCTCCGCGGGAGCTCAGCCATTCGGCGATTTCCCGCCCCTCGGTCGTCCCGCCGAACACGAGCACACGCGGCACGGCCATCTTTAGTCCTCCCGCTGCAGGTAGCCGCGCGGAGTGACCATGCGGCCGTCGAGCTCCATCGTCTGGCTGTTGCCGATGAAGCGAAAAGTTTTGTGGGTGCATTTTGCCCTTTGGGTCTCCTTCGCTTTTTTGTTCCGATATGCGTTTGAATGCCGGCCGATTCTTGCGACGATGCTCTTTTTGGGAATTTTTTGGAATCTTTTACCGCAGCTCGAAAAAAGGATTTCGATAAAGTGGATTCTTTCTGCCTTTGTGCTTCTTGGCGTGGAATGGGTGTGGGTACGTGTTCAGGGACTTTTCCCGTTGGGATTTTGCCTCGCTTTTTTCGCCATTGCATTTTCTTTCCCGAGTCTTTCTCGTGCGCGTAAAGTGGCGAATGGAATATTTTTTGCCGTAATAACCGGATTTTTAGAATATTTTTTGTAAATTTTGCCGTCACCAAATGCTATGCACTGATTTTGAATTTCAACA
>CADAKR010000291.1 GCA_902788545.1 uncultured Coriobacteriaceae bacterium | reverse complement strand
CTGTTCGCGGCGGGCGAGGGCGACGACTTCGTGAAGTGCTCGATCGTCGGCATCGACTACGACTTGGAATTCGAGCGCAGGCTCGACCACGACTACTCGGGCATCGCCATCGTCGTGAACGCCCGCGCCACGTGCGAGTCCGAGACGTTTGGCGACATCGTGGAGGAAGCGACGGATGCCATCAAGGCCAAGTGGAACCTGAAGTGCCGCGTCATCTTCACCGAGTGCTTCGGCTTCTACGACGAAGGCCGCCGCAACGGCGGTCGTGCCAGCCGCTACGACGACTAGGAATTGGATGGAGCTCACGACCCTGCATGACGAAGTGCGCGAGTACTACGGCCGCACGCTGGCGAGCAACGACGACTTGCACACGGATGCGCCTCATTGCGAGGCGGTGCCGCCCCCGCGCTATGTGACGGAGGTCATGCCGCTCATTGCCGACGAGATCATCGCGCGGTTCTACGGGTGCGGCAGCCCCATTCCGCCGGCGCTCGAAGGCTGCACGGTGCTCGACCTGGGCTCGGGAAGCGGGCGCGATGTGTACGTGCTGAGCAAGCTTGTGGGCGAGACCGGTCACGTCATCGGCGTCGACATGACGCCCGAGCAAATCGAAGTCGCTCAGCGCTACCAACAGGAGCAAGCCGAACGCTTCGGTTACGCGCAAAGCAACGTCGAGTTCCGCCTCGGCTACATCGAGGACTTGGCTGCCATCGGCATCGAAGACGAGTCGATCGACCTCGTCGTTTCCAACTGCGTGGTCAACCTTTCGCCGTTCAAGGAAATGGTGATGAAAGAGGTTTACCGCGTGTTGAAGCCCGGTGGCGAGCTGTACTTCAGCGATGTGTATGCGAGCCGTCGTCTTTCGCAGGAGCTGCGCGACGACCCCATCCTGCATAGCGAGTGCCTGGGCGGCGCCACGTACGCCGAGGATTTCCGCCAGCTCATGCGCCGCGTGGGCTGGCCGCATGTCGTGTGGACGGTCGACGACCCGATGAACGTGGGCGACCTCGCCATCGAGACGCGTGTCGGTTTCACGAGCTTCCGCAGCCGCACCATTCGCGCCATCAAGTGCGAAGGGCTCGAGGAAACGGAAGAGGATTACGGCCAGCACGCCACGTACCTGGGCGGCATGCCGGAGATGCCGCGCTATTTCGATTTCGACAGCGAGTTGCGCTTCGTGAAGGGCAAGCCGCGCGCCATCAGCGGGAATACGGCGCTCATGCTGGAAGGGTCGCGCTACGGGAAGTACTTCGAGGTGACGCCGAGGCGCCTGCACCGCGGTGCGTTCAATGCCGAGCGTGCGCAGCAAGCCCTCGAAGTGCGCCAAGGCAAGCGCAAGGTCGATCTGAAGCTGCTCGAGGACGCCTACGACCGCGCGAACTACCTGACGTTTGCGGAGCGCGTCGACCAGCCATCACTGCTGCAGACGCATGAGCGGCAGTCGACCATGCAGGTGAACATCACGTATGCGTGCAACTTGGCATGTCGCCATTGCTACCTGGAGTGCTCTCCGAAAAAGACCGAGGCCATGTCGCGCGAGACGCTGCAGGCGTGCCTCGACGCGTTCAAGGCCGGCGGTTTCAAGACCATGGACATCACGGGCGGCAGCCCCGAGCTGCATCCCGATTTCGAATGGTTTCTGCGCGAGTCCGCCAAGATCGGCGACGTTATCGTGCGCACGAACCTGACGCTGGAACAGCAGCCCGAATACGCGCGCAACCTCGACGTGTTTGCCGAGGTTGGCCCGCAGCTCGTGGCCTCGTTGCCGTTCTACGACGACAAGGGCACGGCAAACCAGCGGGGTGCCGCGGTGTTCGAACGCGCCATCGCCTCCATTCGCGAGCTGAACAAGCGCGGTTTCGGCATGGGCGGAGACTTGCGGCTCGACCTCGTGTACAACGTGGCGGGCCCCTTCCTGCCGCTGCCGCAGGACATTTTCTGAGTACGTTTGAAGCATCATCAGATGACACCCGGTCCTTCGTCGAGACCATGTACAGAAGCATGAATCAGGCCGTGCTGAGAGGCAGGGAATCTCTGTGTGCACATGACATATGTACTACGGCCGTCTCGCTTCTCTTCCACGAAGACAGTGTCTGGTGCTCCAATGCGGGAGACAGCCGGTGCTATATGGTTTCCGGTGGTGAGCTGCTCCGTCTGTCCACAGACCATAACAATGCACAGGCTTTCAGTCTGCTCGGCATCACCGGTGTCAAGCCTATGCTCACACAGTATCTCGGGATGGATCCATCGGAGTTTGAATTCTGTCCTTCTCATACAGAACTGTCGGCGGATCCTGGAACCACATTCCTGCTGTGCAGTGACGGCCTTACAGATATGGTCAGTGAAGAACGTATACTTGAAGTGCTGGATTCCGGAAACACTCCTTCC
>CADAKR010000290.1 GCA_902788545.1 uncultured Coriobacteriaceae bacterium | reverse complement strand
CCACCTTGTACCAGGCCCTGGCGGACGCCGCTGCCGAAACCGAGCAGCAGGAGCAAGACGACATCCTGGACAGCATCGCCGCCGAGCTCGGCGACCTCATCGGAGGTCTTGGCGTTGCCGAAGACACTGGAAACGAACTCATCGGTGAGGGGGAGGAAAACTAATGACGACTGAATTCGACGTCACGAATTTCGACGCAATCCGCATTTCCCTCGCGTCTGCAGAAGACATCCGCAGCTGGTCCCGCGGCGAGGTCAAGAAGCCCGAGACCATCAACTACCGCACGCTCAAGCCCGAGAAGGACGGCTTGTTCTGCGAGAAGATCTTCGGCCCGACGAAGGACTGGGAGTGCGCTTGCGGCAAGTACAAGCGCATCCGCTTCAAGGGCATCGTCTGCGAACGCTGCGGCGTGGAAGTGACGCGTGCCAAGGTGCGCCGCGAGCGCATGGGCCACATCGAGCTGGCCGCGCCCGTCAGCCATATCTGGTACTTCAAGGGCTCTCCGAGCCGCTTGGGCTACCTGCTCGACATCTCGCCGAAGGATCTGGAGAAGGTGCTTTACTTTGCCAGCTCCATCATCACGTCGGTCGATACGCAGGCCCGCGAGGAGGACCTCGACGAGCTGCGCGACGAGCTTGCCGCCGACCTCGAGGAACTCGACGCCGAGCGCGACCGCCTCATCGAGTCGACGCGCCGCCTCTCCACGGCCTACGTGCCCGCCGAGGACGAGTTCGTCGACGACATCGACGACGACGAGCGCATGAGCCCCGAGGAAGTCGAAGAGGAAATCGCCGACATCTACGAGGAGTTCAACGAGCGCAAGGCCCTGCGCGCCGATGCGTTCGATGCGTTCCAGAAGATCGAGGCCAAGCAGCTCGTGTCCGACGAGGCCCTGTACCGCGAGATGCGCCTGAACTACCGCGATTACTTTAACGGGGGCATGGGCGCCGAGGCGGTGCGCGACCTTTTGGCCGACATCGACCTTGAGGCCACGGCTGCAGAGCTCGCTGACATCATCGAGAACGGCAAGGGCCAGAAGCGCGCCAAGGCCATCAAGCGCCTCAAGGTCGTCGACGCGTTCCTGAAGTCCGAGAACAAGCCGACTGACATGATCCTCGACGTCATCCCGGTCATTCCACCCGACCTGCGCCCGATGGTGCAGCTCGACGGCGGCCGTTTCGCCACGAGCGACCTCAACGATCTGTACCGTCGCGTGATCAACCGCAACAACCGCCTGAAGCGCCTGCTCGACCTCGGTGCCCCCGAGATCATCGTGAACAACGAGAAGCGCATGCTCCAGGAAGCCGTCGACAGCCTGTTCGACAACGGCCGTCGCGGCCGCCCCGTCACGGGTCCGGGCAACCGCTCCCTGAAATCGCTGTCCGACATGCTCAAGGGCAAGCAGGGCCGCTTCCGTCAGAACCTGCTCGGCAAGCGCGTCGACTACTCTGGCCGTTCGGTCATCGTCGTCGGCCCCGAGCTGAAGATGCACCAGTGCGGCCTGCCGAACAACATGGCGCTCGAGCTGTTCAAGCCGTTCGTCATGAAGCGTTTGGTCGAACTGGAGTACTCGGCCAACATCAAGGCCGCCAAGCGCGCCGTCGATCGTGGTGCAAGCTACGTGTGGGACGTCCTCGAAGAGGTCATCACCGAGCATCCGGTCTTGCTGAACCGCGCACCTACGCTGCACCGCCTGGGCATCCAGGCTTTCGAGCCGGTGCTCGTCGAGGGCAAGGCCATCAAGCTGCATCCGCTCGTGTGCACCGCGTTCAACGCCGACTTCGACGGTGACCAGATGGCCGTCCACGTGCCGCTGTCGGGCGCCGCCCAGGCCGAGGCGCGCGTGCTCATGCTGTCGACCAACAACATCAAGTCGCCGGCGCATGGCCGTCCTCTCACCATCCCGACGCAGGACATGATCATCGGCCTGTACTACCTGACCGCGGCTCGCGACGGGTTCGAGGGCGAGGGCCGTGCGTTCATGGACTTCGACGACGCCCGCAACGCCTACGATGCGCGCGCCGAGGTCGACCTGCAGGCCAAGATCGAGGTGCGCCTGACGCGCGACACCATGGTCGCCACGGCTTTCAACGAGATGACCGAGTACAAGGCGGGCCAGCGTCTGGCCACGACCATCGGCCGCATCACGTTCAACGACGTGCTGCCCGACGATTATCCGTTCCTCAACTACGGCATGAACAAGTCCGAGATCAGCCGCTTGGTCGAAGACATCACGAACCGCTACGCAACCTCCGAAGTGCCGCCGATCCTCGACGGCCTGAAGGCAGCGGGCTTCCACTATGCGACGCGCGCGGGCGTCACCGTATCGGTGTACGACGCCACCATCCCGCCCAACAAGGGCGAGATCCTCGCTGCCGCCGACGAGAAGGTCG
>CADAKR010000289.1 GCA_902788545.1 uncultured Coriobacteriaceae bacterium | reverse complement strand
GAGTGGTGGTACTTTGACGCCGACCTCGACGACGGCACGAAGGTCAACCTGAACTTTGCCACCAACCCCGTAATCGGGAGCCCCGAGGAGGGTTTGCACCCGTTCTTCTACGCCAACGTTCAGTTCCCCGATGGGCACGAGATCAACGATTTCGCGTTCCTCGACGAGGCCGACTGCTCGTTTTCCGAGGAGCGTTGCGACGTGAAGATCGGCCCGCACACGTTCAGGGGGGACCTGGAGACCTATCAGGTGCACGTCGAGGACGTGAAAGGCATCTCGCTGGACCTGGTGCTGAAGAAGACCGCCTCTTCTTGGCGCCCTGGCACTGCCTATGTCGACTTCGGCGAGGACTATGAGAGCTACTTCACGTGGTTGTGCGCCGTGCCGCGCGGCGATGTTTCCGGCACGCTCGTGCGCGACGGGCAGACGCGGCAGGTGCGCGGGCGCGGATATCACGACCACCAGTGGGCCACTGGCCTTTTGCTGAACTTCTGGAACCGGTGGCTTTGGGGCCGTCAGCAATCGGACGGCTACACCATCCTCGTGTTCGACAGCGTGTCCAATGACGCCACGGGCAACGTGCGCTTCCCCTGGTTCTGCGTCCAGGACGCGCAGGGCAACGTCGTGTTCGACAACGTGGAGATGGGCCCGGGCGTCGACATCCGGATGGATGGCGAGTTCGTGCTAGAGCAGACCGGCAAGACCCTGCCGTCCCACATGGTGTACCGCTTCGAGCGCGATGGGGTGAAGGTGCGCTACGAGCTGACCGAGCTTCGCTTCCTCGTGGGCAACGACCAGTACGCCATGGCGCCCGCCGCCATCCAAGCGGCGTTTCGAAGCGTGGGCGCGGCGCCCTCCATCTCGCGCCACGCCGCCATCGGCAAGCTCACGATCGAGCGCCCGGGCGAAGATCCCCTCGTGGTGGAGGGCGAGATGCACTACGAGCTGTCCTCGCAGTATCGGGAATTCATCGTCGACCCGGCAGACCACGTGACCGAACGCGACTCGGCGGCGAAGCTTCCGCTCGTGCCGCAACCCGAGTGGTTCGAAGCGCCCGTTGCCACGACAGGCCCCGCAGCCTCCGATATCGACGAGGGAGGGGAGCCCGACCCGGGCTTGGCCGGCTCGTGGGATTGCACGTTCGAGGGGCCGATGGGCAAATCGAACATGAAGCTTGTGCTTGAAGTGGACGGCACCACGCTCGGCGGGCACATGGAGATCCTCCGCAAGAAGCAGCCCGTACAATGGGGCATTGCAACAGCGGATGGGTTCGAGGCAACCGCGCTCGTGAAGGTGGCTTTCCGAAAGGCCGAGGCGCGCATCAAGGGCACGCGCGACGGCGATTCGATTAGGGGCACCGTCGAGCTGCCGACGGGTTTGGTGACGTTTGAGGGAACCCGAGGCTAGGGCTTGTCCGATCTGCAGGGCGGTCCATTTCTCATCGTTCGTCATGGTGGTCTTCCTTCCTCGGTCTCGCACCGTTTCCCCTGAATGTCCTCTCGGGGTGAGGGGTCATTCAGGGGACATTCGGCGAAAAACCAGTGTCATCTAGTGTCGTGTGTCGGAACTAGCGTCAACGGAAAACCCAAGGTCAGAGCACCAATGTCTAACTCTTTCATCCAGTGTCAGTCTGGTGTGCCTCACTCATAACCCGAAGGTCGTCGGTTCGACAGCCGCGATAGGCTCTCTCCTATCGCGGCTCGCGCGAGGGTCAAGGCTGCCCGAAGGGCCGAACGTGTTGTTGCGCAGCAAGAATCCGCGTAGCCTTGACGCGAGCGAATCCGGCCCCCGCGACCAAAGATTTGCAGGTCAGCCGCTTAATGGGCTGGCCTGTTTCTGTTCAGGCAAAAGCGAGCATCGCTTTGTTGCAGATTGCAAAGCTAGAACGTGAGGAACGCCACGAGCGGCATCGTGAAAACGCTTGCAACGAGCGTCACCTCGAGAGTGCCCGAAGCATATTCGCCCTCGTGGCCGTTTTGCTGGGCGATCATCGGCACGACGGTCATCACCGGCAAAGCCATGATCAGCACGAACGCCGTTACGAGCTCGGTCGGCAATGCCGTGAGCAGCAAGAGTTTGCCCGCAAGGATCGGCAGAGCGATCATTTTGACCACAATGCCCACGTAGAGCTCGGGTCGCTTGAGCACGCTTAACGAGTTGGAGAATCCCGCCAGTGCGCCCAAGTAGATCATGCCCAGTGCGCTTGTGGGTGCCGACACGATGTTGAGCGCCGTCAGCACGGGGCTGGGAAGTTTGATGCCGACGAAAATGAAGACGAAGCTCAGAAGCATAGCGATGATATTGGGCGAGAGTACCACCTGCTTGACGAACGCAAAGCTGAACTTTTTGTCACCTAGGCGGTCGCGCGCTGTGGACAGCCACATCAAGCGCATCC
>CADAKR010000288.1 GCA_902788545.1 uncultured Coriobacteriaceae bacterium | reverse complement strand
GCCATAGCGGCAGCGAGCCCGCATAGTGCTCGATCAGGATGCCCAGGAAGCGCTCGATCGAGCCGAACAGCGCGCGGTGCAGCATGAACGGCTGTTCCTCGGCGTTGTCGGCCGTGCGGTACTTCAGGCCGAAGCGCTCGGGCAGGTTGAAGTCGACTTGCACCGTGGAGCACTGCCACGTGCGGCCGATGGCGTCTTTCACCTTGATGTCGATCTTCGGGCCGTAGAAAGCGCCGTCGCCGGGGTTGATCTCGTAGGCGAGCCCGCGGCGCGTAATGGCCTCCTTCAGCGCGCCTTCCGCAAACTCCCACATGGCGTCGGTGCCGATGGACTTCTCGGGACGCGTCGAGATCTCGGCCTCGTATTCGAAGCCGAATTCCTTCATGATGTTGTCGGCCAAGTCGAGGATGGCCACGACCTCGTCGACGACCTGGTCCTCGCGGCAGAACACATGCGCGTCGTCCTGGGTGAAGCCGCGGGCGCGCATGAGGCCGTGCACGACGCCCGACATCTCGTGGCGGTACACCGTGCCGAACTCGAAGTAGCGCACCGGAAGATCGCGGTACGAATGCACGTCGTTGCGGTACAGCATGACGTGACCCGGGCAGTTCATGGGCTTCACGCCGTATTCGCTGTAGCGGGGCTGCTCGTCAGTGCCCTCGTTGATGTTGAAGAAGTACATGTTCTCGTGGTAGAAGTCGTAATGACCCGAGGTCTTCCACACGTCGGCCTTGTAGATGTGCGGGGTGATGACCTCCTCGTACCCACGGCGGTACAGTTCCTTGCGCAGCCACTCCTGCATCGTGCGGATGATGCGCGCTCCCTTGGGAAGGTAGAGCGGCAAGCCAACGCCAGCCAGGTCGTCCATCATGAAGATGCCCAGCTCGCGGCCCAGCTTGCGATGGTCGCGCTTCTCGGCTTCCTCGAGGTTGTGCAGGTATTCCTCCAGCTCGGCTTTCTTGAAGAACGCCGTGCCGTACAGGCGCTGGAGCTGCTCGCGCTCCGCATCGCCGCGCCAATACGCGCCGGCGATCTTCTGCAGCTTGAACGCGGGTATCTTCGACGTGTCGGGAAGGTGCGGACCGCGGCACAGGTCGGTGAAGCTGCCGATGGTGTACGTGGTGATGGGCTCGTCTTCGGGCAGCTCGTTGATGAGTTCGACCTTGAACGGCTGGTCGGCGAACATCTCGAGCGCCTCCGCGCGCGAGACGACCTGACGCTGGAAGGGCTCGGCGGCTGCGATGATCTCGGCCATGCGCTTCTCGACGGCCTCGAAATCGTCGATGGAAAGCGTGCGGTCGAGCATGACGTCGTAGTAGAAGCCGTTCTCGATGGCCGGCCCCACGCCGAACTTCACGTCGCCGAACAAATCGACGAGCGCGGCGGCCATGACATGCGCCGTGGAATGGCGCAGCAGTTCGAGGGCTTCCTCGCTTTTGTTGGTGACGATGGAGACCTCGTCGCCGTCGGACACTTCGCGGCTGAGGTCGACGAGCGTGCCGTTCACGACACCTCCGAGCGCGGCTTTGGCCAAGCCGGCCCCGATGCTGGCAGCCACGTCGGCAACGGTGGCGCCGCTTTCGAGTTCCTTGACGGATCCGTCGGGCAAAACGATGTTCATAGTGCTTCCTTTCTCCTTTTCGGCCGGGCGCGAACAAAGCGCCTGCTTCTAGCCGGGCACATACAGAGTGCCTGCTTGCGGATTACGCGCCTTTTGACGCGTCCGACCATTATACAAATGCGGCAATGGCACATCAGCCCACTGCCGCGTTCGCGATAAGACCTACAAATCACGGCCGAGACGGAAACGGCGCGAAATCGTAGAATGAAACGAAGGAAAGCGAACGCGGCTGGGCATAGGAGACGTCTCGCACACGCGAACGGCCCGCCGCTGGTTCGAGAACGAGGGAAAGCGAGAAGACATGGCTACAGCAGTGTTGGACAACAAGGAGCTGAAACTCCAGCGCATGGAGAAGACGGGCGGCACGATGCTTTCGCGACGTGCCTACAACGCCGTCATCGGCGCCGTGCTTGGCGTAGGCTTGATAATCAACGCCGCAATGGCGCAATTCTTACCCGCCTCGGCGTTCGAGCTCATGGCCCAGTACCCCTGGGCAGTGCTCATCGGGTTCATCGTCGTGTCGATCGGCTCGTTTTTCATCGTCTACAAATCGGACAACCCGGCGATAAGCTTTCTGGGCTTCATCGTCTTGTCGGCCGCATTCGGCTACCTGGTTGCGGCGACCGTCCAATCCTATACCGACACCACGGTCACGCGTGCGTTCATGTTGACCGCGGCTATTTCGATCGCCATGGTCGTGGCGGCCACCCTCGTGCCGAACATCTTCGCGAAAATGGGCACGGCGCTGCTGGCTGCGCTCGTCATCACGCTGATA
>CADAKR010000287.1:3989-4437 GCA_902788545.1 uncultured Coriobacteriaceae bacterium | reverse complement strand
TCCTCGCTGCGCTCGTCCGAACTGCTGCTAGCCGGCTGGCTGGAAGACGAGCATCCCGCCAGCAAGCACAGCGCCGCGCACGCAACGACCAACGCAGCGGCTATGCAAACAAAGCCGACTCCACGTCGACCAATCGCAGTACCATCATGCATAAATAAACACCAGCTAACTATCAATCAATACGTCGGCGCAGGTAATCGCCGGGCTGCATCATACCATCAACCTCGAACACGTAGCGCTCCTTTGACCGATTCGCCACCATCACGGGTTCTTCGATCGAAAGCGCACGCGCCTGCGCCAAGCTCATCGGATCGCGTTCCACGAAAGGCTTGCCGCCGTCAGCCGGCGCAAGCCAGCGGATGGAGCCCACTTTCACCTGACGCGCCGGTTGCCGCGGGCTGACCACGCCCAGCACATCGCCCTGCTCGAAGCGGTTGTGGCACAATGC
>CADAKR010000287.1:0-3970 GCA_902788545.1 uncultured Coriobacteriaceae bacterium | reverse complement strand
GCCGTCACGCGCCATGCGCCCTCGCCTGCCGGCTCGCAGTCCTCGACGGTGGCTACGTGCAGGCACTCCTTCACGTAGCCGTCGCGCTCGGGCGTCTGCTCGGCCCGGCCGTAATAGAAACCCGTACTGTACGGGCGGTGCGAAATCGTCAGGAGCTCGCGCTCGGCCGCCTCGGCGTCTCCCCCGTCGATCACGCTGCGGTAAGCGCCCACGACGGTGGCCACGTAAAACGCCTGCTTGTTGCGGCCCTCGATCTTGAAGGAATCGACGCCCGCAGCAGCAAGCTCGTCTAAATGCGACACCATGTTCAGGTCCTGCGCATTCAGGATGAACGTGCCACGCGTGTCCTCCTCGATCTCGAAGTACTCGCCCGGACGCTGCTCCTCGACAAGCGCGTAGCTCCAGCGGCACGATTGCGCGCACGCGCCCTTGTTGGCCGTGCGCCCGGTCATGACCGAGCTGAGCAGGCAGCGCCCCGAATAGGCCACGCACATGGCTCCATGGACGAACGCCTCGATTTCAAGGTCGCCGGGCACGCTGGCGCGCATGGCGGCAATGTCGGCCACGCTCATCTCGCGGGCGCACACCACGCGGGAAGCACCCAGGTCATGCCACATCCGCGCCGCCTCGGCGTTCATGACCGACGCTTGCGTGCTCACATGCACGTCGACGCGCGGCGCATGGCGCTTCGCCAAGGAGCACGCGCCCAAATCGCCGATGATGAAGGCGTCTGCACCGGCGTCGTCGAGCGCCTCGAGATACGCCGGCAGCTCGCCGATGTCGCGCGCGTCCATGAGCGTGTTCAGCGTTACATGGACCTTCACACCGGCATCGTGCGCAAACGCCACAACGGCCGGCATGTCTTCGAGCGTGAAGTTGTCGGCCCGCGCACGCATGCCGAACTTGTCGCAAGCCAGGTACACCGCATCGGCGCCGAAGCGCACGGCGGCGCGCAGCTGGGGCCATCCGCCCGCCGGCGCCAACAATTCAGGTTTCGCAGTACCCATTTGGGCCATTTGGGGATACTCCCTTTTTGGTCCTTTTGGCCCGTTACAGGCGCTCTACTTGCGGGCCTTGGGGGGTGTCCTTCACCGTGTAGCCCAATTCAGCCAGCTTGTCGCGAGCTTCGTCGGCGCGGGCCCAGTCCTTGTTGGCGCGAGCCTCGGCGCGAACGGCGACCAGCTCTTCCACCTCGGCGGGCAATCCCTCGTCGGAGCCGAGCGCCGCCTCCAGGTCGACGCCGAACACGCCCATCAGCTCGACGATCAGGTCGCGCACGGGGCGTGCGGCCTCGGCATCGGCCGCCGAAAGCGTCTTGCCCGCCACGAGCGTGTTGGCCTCGCCCACGAAGTCGAACACGTCGCCTAGCGCCTTCGAGCTGTTGAAATCGTCATCCATCGCCTCGATGAACTTCGCACGAGTCGCGCGCACAAGATCGGCCGCAGCTGCCGCGTCGATCGCGTCATCGGCGGCAGTGGCGTTGCCGAGCGCCCAATCGAGCGCCTTGACGGCGTTCATTATGCGGTCGAGCGCCACGCCGGCCTCGTCGACGCGCTCGTCGGAAAAATCGAGCGGCGAGCGGTAATGCGTCTGCAGCATGAGGAAGCGCAGCACGTTCGGGTCGACCGTCTCCAGGATGTCGCGCAGCAGGAAGAAGTTGTTGAGCGATTTCGACATCTTCTCGCCGTTGATTTGCAGCATGCCGCCGTGCATCCAATGCTCGGCAAACGTCACGCCATCGGCGGCCTCGGATTGGGCGCGCTCGTTTTCATGATGCGGGAAGATGAGGTCGGCACCGCCGCCGTGGATGTCGAAGGGCAAGCCGAGGTACTTCTTCGACATGCACGAGCACTCGATGTGCCAGCCCGGGCGCCCCTCGCCCCAGGGAGAGGGCCACGAAGGCTCGCCGGGCTTGGCCGCCTTCCACAGCGCGAAATCGAGCGGGTCGCGCTTGCGGTCCTCGATTCCTTCCGTGCGCAAGTCGCGATGGCCCGCCTCCATCTCGTCGATGTTGCGGCCCGAAAGCGACCCGTAGCTGGGAAACGAGCGCACGCTGAAGTAAACGTCGCCGTCGTCGGTGGCGTAGGCGTGGCCCGTGTCGACGAGCTTCTGCACGAGCGCGATCATCGTGTCGATCTCCTCGGTCGCCTTCGGGCGCACCGTGGGGTCCTTCACGTTCACGGCGTGCATGTCCTCGATGAACGCGGCCGTGTACTGCTCGGCAACTTCGGCGGCGGACCGCCCTTCCTCGTTAGCCTTGTTGATGATCTTGTCGTCGACGTCGGTGACGTTCTGCACGAACACGACCTCATAGCCGCGCCATTCCAGGTAACGGCGGATCATGTCGAAGCTGATGAACGTGCGCGCGTTGCCGATGTGGATGTAGTTGTACACCGTCGGGGGTCCGCACACGTACATCTTCACGACGCCGTGCTGCAGCGTCTCGAGGTCGACCTTCTTGTGCATCCTGGTGTCGTATATACGAATCATGACGTTGGTCCTTTCGGAACGGTTTGGCACGCATGACAGTATGACAGCATGTCATGCAAATGGGTGCATTGTCACAGGAGAACTACGGAATCGCCTAGCCGCTACATCGCGCGAGCAGGCACACGGCCGTGGCGGAAATGCCCTCTTCGCGGCCCTCGAAGCCGAGGTGCTCGGTAGTGGTGGCCTTCACGCCGACGTTTTCGACGGGAATGCCCATGGCGGCGGCGAGGTTGGCGCGCATCTGGTCGCGATGCGGCGAAAGCTTCGGCGCCTGGGCGGCGATGACCGAATCGATGTCGATGATCTCGAAGCCGAGGCTGCGCACATGCGCCGCCACGTGCTCGAGCAGCTTGATGGAGTCGGCGTCCTTGAAAGCAGGGTCGGTCGGCGGGAACAGCTTGCCGATATCGCCCGCACGCGCAGCGCCCAAAAGCGCGTCCATGATGGCATGCGTAAGCACGTCGGCGTCGGAATGGCCGTCAAGGCCCTGGTGATGCGGGATGTCGACCCCGCCGATGATGAGCTTGCGCCCCTTCGCGAAAGCATGGACGTCCATGCCCTGCCCGATGCGCAAATCCCGTGCCTCCATTATCGTCCCGCCCTCTTGCCGTAAAGCTTCTGAACGGCGGCCAGCAGCATGGGGTAGTCGTCGGGATTGGTCAGCTTGAAGTTGTCGCGCGAGCCCTGCACCACGAGGACGCGGCCGCCCAGCCGCTCGATGAGCGAGGAGTCGTCCGTGCCGACGAAGCCGTCGGAAAGCGCTGCGGCATGGGCGCGGCGGATGATGCCCGTGCGGAACACCTGCGGCGTCTGCGCCTGCCAGAACACGTTGCGGTCGGGCGTTCCGGCAATCACGCCGTCTTCCACGACCTTCAGCGTATCGACCGCGCGCATGGCCACGATGGCGCCATCGCAATCGGGATTGCCCTTCACGACGTTGATGGTGTGCGCGATGGCCTCGGGCGTGACGAGCGGGCGGGCCCCATCGTGCATGGCGACGTATTCGAACTCGTCGGGCACGAATTCCAGCCCCGAGAACGCCGATTCTTGGCGCGTGGGCCCAGCGGGAGCCATGACGATCGGCGTGACAAACGGGAAGGGGTCGATGGCGTGCTTCAGGTACTCCTCGTGCCGTTCCTCGGGACACACGACGATGATGAGCCCCACGTCGCCGACCGCGTCGAACGACTCCGCCGACCAGGTGAGCATCGGCTTGCCGGCGATTTCCACGAGCTGCTTGCCGCCCTCGCGGCCGAACCGCTCGCCCGAGCCGCCCGCCATGATGATGGCGGCCGTCTTCGGGTTCTTGTCGAGCTTGCCCTCGAGCCCCGTCAGCGAGGCGCTCAGCGCTTCTGGCCGCGTGCGCGCAGACGCCGCCGTGGCGCTCGTCTTCCCGGCCATGTTCGCGACCGGCGTCCTCCTGCTCGGACTCTTCGCCCGCGACGCGCACGTCGACGCGCACGTGGTGCTGCTCGGCGAG
>CADAKR010000286.1 GCA_902788545.1 uncultured Coriobacteriaceae bacterium | reverse complement strand
ATACTGCGAGTGGGGCGGCTACCGCCCCGAAAACCTCATCGGGCATTCGTTCCTCGGCAGCGTCGACAAAGCCAATCCCATGTGGTTCCCCTATTGTTATCGCGCGGCGGTGCTGGGCGAATCGGTGCACGACGTCGTCTTCAGCCCCGACTGGGGCCACTGGCTCAGCTTCAACGTCGAGCCCTCGCCGGTCGAGGGTTGCTGCGTGTGCGCTTTCACGATCGCCGACGAGGAACATCGCGTCCGCGAGGAAATGGTCGTCAACCTCGACACATCCGACTTCATCATCGACATCATGCACGTCTTCAGCGCCGAGCAAGACTACGAAACCGCGATGAACGGCATGCTCGAGACGCTCAGCCGTTGCGTCCATCCCAAGCGGATCCTCGTGTTCGAGCGAGGCGAGGAGATGACGAGGTGCGCGTTCGAATGGCACGCAGAGGAGGTCCCCGCCCGCATCATGCACATCCCGCCCATGCCGAACCGCCAGTTCGATGAGATGGATCAGCTCACGAAAGACGAGGACAGCCAGGTCATCGAGTCGGAAGTCGTCTCCGTGAAGGACGCGAGCGAGGCGATGTACAAGCGTCTGAACAGCAACGGCATCGAGCGCATGATAGGCGTCCAATTGCTTCATGGCGGCGAGGTTCTCGGCTATCTGTCCGTGAACGACTACCAGCTCGAAGCGGGCCTCGACATCAAGCGCGTCCTCGACACGGTCGCGGCTTTCATCGGAGCCCGCATGGCCAACCAGCGTCTTATCAAGAAGCTCGAGTACACGAGCGCCCATGACAGCCTGACCGGCCTGCTGAACCGGCGCGGCATTGATGCGGCCATTGCAGCGCACCTCGCCGATGCTCCCGATACCGCCTATACGTTGGCCCTCATCGACATCGACGACTTCAAGGCGATCAACGACACGCATGGTCACGACGCCGGCGATATGGTTCTACGCGAACTCGCGCGTTCCATGCAGGAGTTTTTCCCAGCTGAATCGGTGCTCGGCCGCAACGGCGGCGACGAGTTCCTCGTCATGCTGTTCGGGGATGCCTGCGCCAATGCCGGCGGGTTGCTCGGCGATTTCGCCGCGTCGTCTTTTGGCTGCCTGCACGAAGGCACATGGCTTTCGGTTTCCGTGTCGGTTGGGTACGTGGATTATCCCGCCCAGGCGCGCAACCTGCATGATGCGTACACGAAGGCCGATGGCGCGGTGTACGCTGTGAAGTTGTCGGGCAAAGGCGGCGTGAAGCGGTTCTCGCCGGAGGCCGACGAGCAATAACGCCCGATTGGCGGTTTCAGCCTACGTGCCAACGGCGGCGCGTGATTCGATTACACGTTCGCCTGCTCAGCGCTTTCGCACGCCAGGCGCACGACGCGGTAGGCGCCATCGTAGGTGCCGACGGCATCGGCGGCCTCGATGTTGTCGCACATCTCGACGATGATGCCCGGCTCGGCCTGGACGAGGTCGATCCATGCGCAGGTTTCGGCGATGCTTTCCAGCTCGTAGGTGCCATCACCCACTTCAGCCGCGCGGATGGCGCCCCATGCCTCATGGCCGCCGACGCGCTTGATCATCAGCTTCGGCACGGGGTAGAAGGCCAGTTCGCTCGGCTTGGTGACCAGCAGGTCGCAGGCGCGCATGAGCAGGTTCGTCATGTACACGGCCGAGAAGATGTTCGAATCGCCGAACGCATGGACGCCGGTCGCCGGCCCGTCGAGTGCGGCCTCGGCGAACGCCGCCGCCTCGTCGAAGTCGTCGAAGTGCTCGGTTAGCTGCACGAAGTTGGGGATCGACGCGCGCAGTTGCTCCCACACGTCGCGATGGTCGCCCACGTTCACGAACAAGGTGGCCTCCTCGCGCTTCACGTAGGGCAGGAGATGCTCGATGATGGCGCGGAACAAATCGAGTTGCGCACCGGCGCCTCCCACGGTCAGCAGGTAGCGCACGGGACCGCCATTCTCCATGCGCTGACGGCGGCGTGCGCAGTCGAACGGGATGTTCACCACGAGCTCGTGGTCGATGTAGTGCCCCGTGTAGGCGATGGCATCATCGGGCATGGGAAGAAGCGTGCGCCTCTTGTCGAAGCCGTCGAGCGCGCGGTAACCGTAGAAGCACTTGGGCGTCTGGACGGCATGGATGGACCCCTCGGCAAGGTGGAGCGCCATCGGCCAGTTGTCGGGGATGGCGTTGACCACGTGCGTCATGCCCGCATGCACGGCCGCCTGCGACGGCCAGGCGTGCGTGCCGATGAACGGCGTGTCGCGCGGCAGGTCGGCGAAGGGGCGCACCATGAGCTCCGAGACCTTCTGGTCGGAGCAGTTGTACGACAGCTCCTTGAACCCCTCGGAGTTCAGCGGGTCCCAGAACATCTGGTTGAACAGCTTGGATTTCTGGCTGAGGCGCGACCCGAGC
>CADAKR010000285.1 GCA_902788545.1 uncultured Coriobacteriaceae bacterium | reverse complement strand
CTATTTCGTTCTCTCGGCTCTTTCGGGACGTGCTCTCTAACACTCCCCCCGATTTCCCCCCGATTCCTCGAAATCGGGGTTTTCGATTCCCCCCTCGCAGTGTTTGTGTGATACCCTCGAAAATAGCCGTTCAGGGGACTACTTCCACAAACACTCCGGGCGGTCACCGCGGAGAAAGCTGCTTCCAACATTATCCCAGCTTTCACCCGGAAATGTCAGGCGGTCCGGCATCTTCCACATCAGCCGACGCCGGACCATAGATGCAAAGGAGAATAGGTCATGAAGATCATCGGTTCAGGCGAAATCGAAGAAGTCACCAAGGGCAAGGTGTACCGAATCCGGCATCACCTCGGTCGAGACCCCAAGACAGGGCGCTACATCAGGTCCCCCAAGAAGACGGTCTACGGCACAAAGGCGGATGCACGCCGCGCGCTCGAGGAGTACCGCATCGAGCTTGAGAGCGGAGTTAAGAACCCCGAAGAGCTCACCGTCGGAACGTATGCGCGCGCATGGTACGAGCGCCGCGTAAACTCAGGTCGGTACTCACCGCTTACGCTCAAAGACGACGAGCTCCAGGTTCGCAAGATCGAAGACCTCTTCGGGGACACACTCCTAGAGAACCTCACTCTCAAGAAGATTCTGGGCGTCTACGACACGCTCCTCTCGTCGAAAAGAGCCACCAAGAGCGGCATCCACAAGCTCAACGGGACGCTATCGCTCGTCATGGACGCAGCCGCCACAAACGAGCTCATTGAGGCCAATCCTTGCGAGCACGTGAAGGCCCCCAGGCCCAAGCCTAAGGAGCGCAAGGCCCTCTCCGACGAGCAGGCGCTCGATCTTGCCGTGGCCCTGCGCACCGAAGAGCAGACCGGCTGCACGGTGGCGGTCTGGATAGCGCTCGCAACCGGAATGCGCAGGGGCGAGATCCTCGGCCTCGTATGGCGGAACGTCGACTTCGAGCGAAAGCGCGTGTACGTGGGCCAGCAGTACGCCGCCGACCACAAGATCAGGGATCCCAAGAGCGAGAAGTCGCATCGCTGGCTCGGTCTCGACGATGGTACCGTGATGTTTTTGGCCGAGTGGAAGCAAAAGCAGGCACGGGCGATGGAAGTCACGGGGCTCGATCAGGACGGTGAGACGCCCGTATGCACCAATGCGGTCTTCAAGTTCATGGATCCCAACACGTTCAACCGCTGGCGCCGCCAGTACTTCGCCGACCACGGATTGGGAGAATTCGGGCCCGCGGTCCGATACACGGACGCAGCCGGGAAGAAGCGTTGGCGCAAGGGAGCGTACGTCGGCTACAACCTGCACGAGCTCAGGCACACACAGGCAACGCTTCTGATCGGATCGGGCGCGGATATCAAGACGGTGCAGCAACGTTTGGGCCACTCGTCAGCGAGCCTCACCATGGATATCTATGCGCACTTCATCGCGCAGAACGACCGTGCGGCGGCCAATACAATCGGGGGCATTCTGGGCGAAGCCGTCGATAAACCGAAAGAGCCTGAACGGCCCGCCCTGAGCGATGCCGACAAAGCAGCAATTGCGCAGCGCATGGCCGATGGAGCATCCCTTGAAGCCGCCATCTCAGCCGTTAGGCCCGATGTTAGCGTGCTTGATTTGCTTGGCATCTGATTGCCGGCGAGCGCCCCTTGTACCCGTCCATGCACGCAGAAATGGCCGCTCACTTGGTGGGCGGCCATTCGATTCTGTACACGCAGGCTTCCTGCTTCGTCGCGAGAATCATGTCCTCGAGCATCTGCAGACGTGCGAGCTCTTCGGGCCCAGCCCCCTCTTTCTTGGAAGTCACCTCCGATTCGAGCAACTCGTCGCTTATGACGCCTGTCAAAAGCTCGGTTTCTGTCAACTCTGCTCCAAGCCCCTCGAATAGCCTTCTGCTCGCAAGATTGTCAGGAACGATTTTTGCGACGAAGCTATGCCTTCCCTTTGCTGCAAGCTCATCAAGGAATAAGGGGACGGCAGCTTTCCCGACACCTTGAAACCGATACTGTTCGCGAATGAAAATGCCAATTTCCCA
This sequence comes from uncultured Coriobacteriaceae bacterium, assembly GCA_902788545.1. GTDB lineage: Bacteria > Actinomycetota > Coriobacteriia > Coriobacteriales > Eggerthellaceae > UBA9715. Next base: position 374 of record CADAKR010000285.1, on the reverse strand, counting down.
TTCTGGTTCGTCGACGTTCTGGACCTCGCAGTACCCGAGCACAACTCCTGTCTCCGTCTGCCATATGCCCCTGACGATGGAATGCTCGGGATCGATAGCATGCCGCGCCATCTTCTCGCGAAGCTGGTGAGGAAAGACGCTTTCCTCACCATGCTCCTCTAGATAGATGGCGTAGTAGTCCGTGAATGTATCATCGTTGAACTTATTGAGGCATATTTCCAAGATGGCACTCCTTGGTTTACAAGCATGGATCCGGACCCGAAACATCCCCGCCATAAATGCTCATGTACGGTAAGGAAGCAAGCAACCGAAAACAAGAGATAGACCGCCAGCACTACACTATTCCGAACCAAAGACCAAAAGATAAGCATTGT
>CADAKR010000284.1 GCA_902788545.1 uncultured Coriobacteriaceae bacterium | reverse complement strand
GCCGAGACGCGCGAGCATGTCGAGCACGCGTGTGCGGAATGCCAGGCGCTCGTTTGACTTCAAGAACTCTATGCCGCGAGTGATCGAGCCGCCGCACGCTTCGATGGCGATCTTTGCAAGCGCGGGATCCGCCCCCGTCCTCTGCGAGAGGATCGCAGCCGCCTCGCTTGCAGGAATATGCCTGAACGGGACAACCGAGCACCGCGAGACGATGGTCGGCAGAACGCTTTCGCGCGTGCGGCCGAGCAAGACGAGCACGACGTCGTCGGGCGGCTCTTCGAGTGTTTTCAGGAACGCGTTGGCCGCGGCGGTGCCCAGCAAGTCGACACGGTCGAGGATGTAGATCTTGCGTTCAGCTTGTATGGGCGCCAGCGCCGTGTCCGCGACGATTTCGCGCACTTGCTCGATCAGGTAGCCGCCTGCGCCCTCAGGTGCGTAATAGCGAACATCGGGGTGCTTGCGTTTGGCGACTTTCTCGCAAACCCCGCAAGTGCCGCATCCTCCGTTTTGGCAGAGCAGCGCTGCAGCAAGCGCATAAGCTGACTGCGTCTTGTTAGACCCCGCCGGGCCCGTGAACAGATAGGCGTGGGTCACATGCTCGGTCGCAACGCTCGTGCGGAGGAAATCCCTTACGCGCGGTTGGCCGAATATCTGATCGAAAACGTCAGCCACGTTATTTGCGCCCCATAAGGTCGCGTTTCATTTCGAGCACCTCGAAGAACGAATCGGTGCATATGCGCGGGTCGCCCATCCAGGGGAACAGGTCGGACAGCTCCGCGAACACCTTCCGCGCCGTTTGGGCCTTGCCCTCGTCCGACACGATGACGCGGATGCGCTCGGGGTCCTCCTCGGCAAGCTTCAGGTAGCCTTGGTTCACCCTCTCGTGAAAGTCCACGCCCGCCATCTCGACGCGGTCGGCGTGCTTGTCGTGCGTCGCGCGTTCAAGCCCAAACTCCGCGTCGCCGCCCGTCTGAAGCAAGATGGTGCGGTCGGGCCAGATCTCGTTGCAGGCGAAATGATTGGCCTGGTCGATGAAGTCGCGGTCGATTCCGCGGCCGTACGCCTGGTAGGCCACCGTCGAATCGGAGAACCGATCGCAGAGCACGATAGATCCGGTCTCGAGCGCCGGCCTGATGACCTGCGAGACGAGCTGTGCGCGAGCTGCTTCGTATATGAGCAGCTCGCATTCGTCTGACATGACGTAATTGCCGGGATCGAGCACCGTGTTGCGCAGCTGCTCGCCGATGATGGTCCCGCCGGGCTCGCGCAGGCACACGACCTTTTCGCCGCGGTTGCGCAGCGCCTCGGCAACGAAGAACAGATGCGTCGACTTGCCGGCGCCGTCTCCGCCCTCGAACGTTATGAACACACCTTTATCTCGCATATCACGCCAATTCGTATACGTCGTTACCGTGGACGTCTATGCCCACGAACACCGGGAAATCGACCACTTCGATGCGACGGAGCGCCTCGGTACCCAAATCATCATACGCTAAGGTCGTAGATGCCGTTACGCACTTCGCAAGATATGCAGCAGCTCCACCTACGCAAACGAAGTACACGGCCTTGTTTCGCATGCAGGCTTTGCGCACCTCATCTGATCTCACGCCCTTGCCCACCGTTGCGGCAATACCGGCATCATGCAGGCGCGGTGCGGCGAAATCCATGCGCGAGGCCGTCGTGGGGCCAATGGCGCCGAAGGGGCGCCCGGCCGCGGCAGGCGTGGGGCCAGCGTAGAAGATCGCCTGTCCGTCGAGTCCATAGGGAAGGTCGTCGCAGTTCGCCGCGTCAAGCTCTTCGAGAAGACGGATATGACCCGCATCGCGAAGCGTGAACAGGGGGCCGGTGAGCAGGCAGGCATCGCCTGCTTGCAAGCCCTCCAAGTCCGTGCGGTCGAGCGGCAGCGTCAGTCGACGCGGTTCGTTACAGCTCATAGGTGCCCCTCCTCATGGCCGAGCAACCCATGTTGATGGCTACCGGCAAAGCCGCTATATGGCACGGGGCAGATTTCACGCGTACTGCGAGGGCGGTCGTTATGCCGCCCAGAGCCGCAGCGCCGATGCCCGTGGCGTTCACGGCAGCGACCAGCTCGGATTCGAGCGCAGCGGTATCGGCGTCGGGAGCTTCAAATTGCAAGCTGCCCAGCTTCGTGAAGTCGAGCGGCGCGACGGGGGCATCCCAACGCTCGGGATACGAGAGCGCGTATTGGATGGGGATGCGCATGTCGGTCGTGCCGAGGTGGGCCTTCACGCTGCCATCCGAGAACTCCACCATCGAATGAATCGCGCTCTGGGGCTGGACGACGACGCTTATTCGATCGTAGGACATGGCGAACAGGTGGTGGGCCTCGATGACTTCGAGGCCCTTGTTCATGAGCGTGGACGAGTCGATGGTGATCTTCGGGCCCATGTTCCACGT
>CADAKR010000283.1 GCA_902788545.1 uncultured Coriobacteriaceae bacterium | reverse complement strand
CGCGCACCGGGTCGGGCACACCGGTGACGGCGCACTCGCGCACGGCCGCATGCTGCAGCAGCACGCTCTCGATCTCGGTCGGCCCAATGCGGTAGCCGGAGCTCTTGATCACGTCGTCGTTGCGGCCCACGTACCACAGGTAGTTGTCCTCGTCACGCCACGCCGTGTCGCCCGTGTGGTACCAGCCGTCATGGACGGCCTCGGCGGTCTTCTCGGGATTGCGGTAGTAGCCGATCATGATGCCCTCGGGCTTGTGGTCCTCCGGGTAGCGGATGCAGATCTCGCCCGTCTCGCCGTCCTCGCACTCGGTGCCGTCCTCGCGCAGCACGCGGATGTCGTACAGCGGCACGATCTTGCCCATCGAACCCGGCCGCGGCTTGGACCCATTGAGGTTCGCCACCGTGAGCGGCGTCTCGGTCTGGCCAAAGCCCTCGTAGATGGTCAGCCCCGTGTGCTCCTTCCAGAAGTCGTATAGGTCGGGGTTGAGCGCTTCGCCCGCCGTCGTGCAGTACACGAGCGAGTTCAGGCGATACCGGCTGATATCGGCCTGCATCATCAGGCGATACATCGTCGGCGGGCAGCACAGCGTCGTCACGCCGTAGCGATCAATCAGCCCCAGGATGTCGTCGGCGTGGAAGCGGTCGAAGTCGTACGTGAAGACGCACGCCTCCATCGTCCACTGGCCATAGAACTTGCCCCACACGGCCTTGCCCCAGCCCGTGTCGGCGATGGTGAAGTGCAGGCCGTCGTCGCCCACCACGTTGTGCCAGAGCTTGGCGGTGATGGTGTGGGCCAGCGCGTAGGTGTAGTCGTGCAGCACCATCTTGGGGTTGCCCGAGGTGCCGGACGAGAAGTACATGATCATGGGCTCGTTCACCGTCGTGGCGATGCGCCCCCAGAAGTCGCTCGCAGCGCGCACGCCCGAGTTGAAGTCGACCCAGCCCTCGCGATGGGTGGTCAGCTCGCAGATGTGCTCGGGGCCGGAGAGCGCGCGGTGGCGGCTCGGCTCAAAGCTCGGCTCGCTCACCTGCAGGCCCGCGCCGCCTGCCGCAACCAGGATCTTGATCTGCAGCTCAGGGCAGTTGGGGGCCACCGCGTCGCACACGTCGGCGATGGCGCCGGCGTCCGTGCAGACCACGGCCTTGATGCCGGCGGCCTGCAGGCGGTACTCCAGGTCGTGCTCGCGCAGCATGAAGGTGGCAGGCACCAAGAGCGCGCCGATCTTGTGTAGCGCCAGCGCGCAGATCCAGAACTGGTAGTGGCGGCGGAGGATGACCAGCACCGCGTCGCCCTTGCGGATGCCCTGCGCCACCAGGAAGTTTGCGCACTTGTCGGACCAGTACTTCATCTCGCCGAAGGTAAAGCGGTGCTCCTCCCCCTCCGGGTTGCACCACAGCATCGCGGGGCGCTCGGGCTCCACCGTGGCGATGTCGTCCACCACGTCGTATGCCCAGTTGAAGGTCTCGGGATAGTGGAGGGAGATGTGCGCGATCTGGCCGTTGCGGTCGCGACTTTCGGAAAGGTAGTTTTCGCTGAGGTAGCGCATGGGTGTGGTTTCCTTTGCAAAGAGATTCGTCGGCAGCGGGCGGCATGCATGGCCAGACCCCTGCGTCAGCCGACGCGCGTGGTCAGTATTGGGTTAACGGCACCGTCCGCAGGAAGGCGGGCGATGCCTAGATAATCTCTTTGCGCTCGGGGTCAAAGACCACGGCCAGGATCTGCGCGTCCTCGCCGCCGATGGCGATCATGCCGTGGCCACGGCCGGAGTCGTAGTACAGCGTGTCGCCGGCGCTGACCTCTTCGAAGTGGTCCTCAAAGCGGAAGCGCAGGCGGCCCTTGAGGACAAAGTCCATCTCCTGGCCCTCGTGGTACGAAAGGTGGATGGGCTCGTTCTGGCTCTGAGGCTGGTAGGGCACATCGACCAGGAACGTCTCGCCCAGGCGGTTCTTGAAGTGCGGCGCCTTGTGCAGGTAGTGGAAGTCGGTATGGCGCTCGAGTGGCAGACCCTCGCCCTGACGGACGATCTCGTAGTGCTTGAGCCGCGGGCTCTCACCGGTCAGCAGCTCGACCACGTCGACGCCGAACTTCTTGGCGCACTTGTAGACGAAGGTGAAGGTCAGGTCCATGTCGCCGCTCTCGCGCGCGGCGTACTCCTGGGGCGAACGGCCGGTCGCGGCAGCCATGTCCTCGATGGTGAGGTCGTTGTCCTCACGCAGCGAGCGGATGCGGTTGGCGACGTCCTTGCGATTCTGCAGGTTGGCGGGCTCCATGGTGGTTCCTCTTCCTTTGGATACGTTGGAGACACTCTATCACTGCTGAAGCTCGAAATGGTCGTCACGTAACGTGCGCGAGACAAACGGCCGATACGAAAGGGTGGGACCCCTACGTATCACTTGATACGTAGGGGTCCCACCCTTTCGTATCGGGTATCCCCTTTTA
>CADAKR010000282.1:2484-4674 GCA_902788545.1 uncultured Coriobacteriaceae bacterium | reverse complement strand
GGAATGAGGCTTGCAGCCTTTATCTCGAGCAGCGTGGAGGCCACGAGCAGAAAATCGCTCGCCACGTCCAAATCGACGATGCTCACGCGCGCAATCTCGGCGAGGTACTGGTCGGCGATGTCGGCGATGTTGATCGAGCCAATGTCGACCCGCTGTCGGCTGACCAGGTACAACAGGATGTCGAAGGGGCCTTCGAAGTTGTCTGTGCGAACGCGGTACGACATGGCAGGCCTAATACGGGAACACGAGGTTGAACAGATTGTAAGCCGTCACATCGAGGTACGCGCCGATCGGGTTGATGTGCAGCACCTGGGGCACCAGGATAACCACGACCAGGAAGATGGGCAGCGCATAGCGCTGGATCTTGTAGTACGTGGGAAGGTGCTCGACCGGGCAGAAGAACGCGAAGATCGACGAGCCGTCGAGCGGCGGGATGGGCAGCAGGTTGGCCGCCGGCCCCGCCAGCCCCACGATGAGGTCGCCCTTGCGCGGGTCCTCGAAGTACTGCGGGTTGTAAGGCACCGGCTTTGCGTACCCGAAGATCGGCATGTTCATCAGCATGAGCATGAGCGGCATGAGCACCGTGCCGAACGGGTCGATGTGTTTCAGCGGATTGAACGACAAGCGACCCTGGCTTTTCGCCGTCGGGTCGCCCAGCTTGTACGCCGCGAACGCATGCCCCATCTCGTGCAGTACGAGCGCGGGCACGAACGCGAGGATCGAGCATATGACATATGGTATGGAAACCGAGCCCATGGCCTACCGACGATACTTCACTTCGTTGAACGCCGTGTGCACACGCGCGCCGTGGGCTTCAGCCACCTTCGCGACGGACTTGTACATCGCATCCATGACGTTGGTGAGCTCTTCGTAATCCCAGTACAGGAAATCATCGTGCACGACGGCAGCCACCACGTTCTTCTTGGCGCCCTTCTCGATGGGAAGGCGCAGGCTGACGCCAATGATGCGCATCTCCAAATCCACGCGGCTTTGCGCCCACACCTGATGGCGGCGCTCCTCGATGGGAATGAGGGCATGGTACTCGTTCAGGCACTCCTCTTCGACCTGCTCTTTCAACGCGCGCGCATGCTCGATGGTCGCATCACCGAGACCGCGCGGAGTGTCCTCGTCGAACGGGATGACAAAGAACGCGCAAAACTCCATCATGAGAGATACCTCCCCTCAACATTATTCTTACTTGCCCATTATACAGGCAATGGGCCCCAAGGACCCATTGCCCGAGATTCAATTTGACGAGCGGCGCTTACTTGAAGAAGCCCTCGTAGTTGTGCATCTTCAGCTGGCTTTCCACCTTCGTCATGGTGTCGAGCGCGACGCCGATCATGATCAGGATCGACGTACCGCCGAACGCCTGGATGAGCTGGTTGCCCGTGAAGAAGAACAGGATGGAAGGCACGACCGCGATGACGGCGATGTAAAGGCCACCGGGCAACGTGATGCGGCGCATGACGTTGCGGATGTAGTCGGTCGTGGCCTTGCCCGGACGGATGCCCGGGATGAAGCCGCCCTGCTTGCGGATGTTGTCCGCCGTCTCTTCGGGGTTGAACACCATCGAGGTGTAGAAGTACGCGAAGAAGACGATGAGGAACACCGTAAGAATCCAGTTGAGCCACCCGGTCGACACCGCATCGGCGAACACGTTGAGCCAACCCACGTTGAACAACGCCGCCAGCTGCGCCGGGAAGTAAATCAGGCAGCTCGCGAAGATGATGGGGATGACGCCTGCCGCGTTGACCTTCAGCGGGATGTAGGTGTTCTGACCGCCCATCATGCGGCGACCCTGCACGCGCTTGGCGTAGTTCACGGGAATGCGGCGCTGAGCGCGCTCCATGAAGATGATCGCCGGGATGCACGCGAGGACCACGAGCAGGATGAGAATCGTGATGGCGATGCCCATGCCCGTGTCAGCCGTCAGGTTGATCGAGCTGAAGATGGCCGACGGGACGCGCGACACGATGCTGATGAAGATGATCAGCGACATGCCGTTGCCCACGCCGCGTTGCGTGATGAGCTCGCCCATCCACATGATGAACGCCGTGCCCGCCACCAGGGTGAACACGATGACGATGCTGGTCAACCAATGCGGGACCTCGTCGCTGAACACGACGCCGTACTGCGTCGACTGGAACAGCAGCAGGTAGCCGATGGCGTTGATCAGGCCCAGGCCCA
>CADAKR010000282.1:0-2448 GCA_902788545.1 uncultured Coriobacteriaceae bacterium | reverse complement strand
CTGCGTGATGCGGCGACGACCCGTCTCGCCTTCCTTGGCCCAGCGGCCCACCGCCGGGATGACGCCCTGCATCAGCTGCATGATGATCGATGCGGTGATGTAGGGCATGATGCCGAGCGAGAACACCGAGAAGTTCGACAAGGCGCCGCCGGTGAACAAGTCGAGCATCGTCATCGAGATGCCGCCCGTGTTTGCCGCGTTGGTCTCGGTGAACGCCGTGGCGAACTGGTGGAACGGGATACCGGGAACCGGCAAGTAAGCGCCCACGCGGTACAGCGCCAAGATGGCAAGCGTGAACAGGATCTTCTTGCGAAGCTCCGGTACCTTGAACGCGTCGATAATCGAACTTAGCAAGGCTCTTCAACCTTTCCGCCTGCAGCCTCGATCTTGGCCTGGGCCGTCTTCGAAACCTTGTCGACCTTAACCGTGAGCGCCTTGGTCAGATCGCCGTCGCCGAGGACCTTGACCAGCTTCTCGTACTTCTTGATGATGTTCTTCTCGATGAGGGAGTCGCGGTCGACGACTTCGCCGGCCTCGAAACGCTCTTCCAGGGTCTTCACGTTGACGGGCACGTACTCCACGCGGTTGATGTTCTTGAAGCCAGGCAGCTTCGGGAGACGACGCGCCAGAGGAGTCTGGCCGCCCTCGAAGCCGGCGCGCTTGCCGCCGCCTGCACGGGAAAGCTGGCCGTTCTCGCCACGGCCGGCCGTCTTGCCCTTGCCCGAACCGGGACCACGGCCCACGCGCTTCTTTGCATGACGCGAACCGGGCGCCGGGTAAAGATCCTTGAGTTCCATATCATGTTCCTTTCGCTATACGGGGCTTCCCGCCCCGTGCCGGCAGCTCGCTCGCCGGCAAACTCTTACGACGAAAGCCCAACCGTGAAGTCAGGCTCGCGTCATTACCAAACTTGGAAATTATCCCAGATTCTTAAAGCTCTTCGACCGTGACGAGGTGCTTCACCTTAAAAATCATGCCACGCACAGACTCGTTGTCGACGATGTCGTGCGTCTTGCCGATGCGGCCCAGGCCCAGCGACTTCAGCGTCTGGTCCTGGTCGTACTTGCGGCCGATCTGGCTTTTCACCTGCGTCACGCGCAGCATCTTCTTCTCTGCCATTGTTCAGCCTCCTTAAGCCTGCTCGGTGACGTCCACCGCGGCGGGCGTCTTCTCCTTGCGGCCCCAGATGTAGTCGACCGACACGCCACGGCGCTCGGCAACCTGCTCGGGGCTCTGCATGTTCTTCAGGCCCTCGGCCGTCGCCTTCACGATGTTCATGGCGTTGTTCGTGCCAAGCGACTTCGTGATGACGTCCGTGACGCCCGCGAGCTCCATGACCGCACGCACCGGGCCGCCGGCCTTGACGCCGGTACCGCGGATGGCGGGCTTGATGAGCACGCGGCCCGCGCCGAACACGCCCATGATGTCATGGGGAACGGTGCCTTCGGGCGTGAGCGCCACATGGAACATGTTCTTCTTCGCATCCTCGACGCCCTTGGAAATGGCGGTCGGGACTTCCTTGGACTTGCCCAGGCCAACGCCGACGTTGCCCTGGCCGTCGCCCACGACCACGAGAGCGGTCAGCTGCATGCGGCGGCCGCCCTTGACGGTCTTGGCGACGCGCTTGATGGTGACGACGCGTTCCTGAAGCTCGGGAACGTTCGATTCCTGCTGTTTCTGATTACGAGGCATATCGCTTATTCCCTTTCTAGAACTTCAGTCCTGCTTCGCGGGCGGCATCCGCCACGGCCTTCACGCGGCCATGGTACAGGTGACCACCACGGTCGAACACGATTTCGGTGATGCCGGCCTCGAGGGCCTTCTTGCCGATGATCTCGCCGAGGGCGGCGGCGCCTTCAACCGTGCCGCTCTTCTTGCCCGTGGCCTTGAACTCCGCGCCGAGCGTGGAGGCGCCGACCAGCGTCTTGCGGGCAACGTCGTCGATGATCTGGACGTACACGTTGTTGTTGGAACGCGTCACGCACATGCGGGGACGCGCGGCGGTGCCGGAAATCTTGCCGCGGACGCGACGATGGCGGCGTACAAGACCGGTCTCCCTCTTCCTTGCATTCTGAGTTTTCATTGCTTATCCCTTCGACGGTTAGGTGCTATTCGCTCTTGGCGGCCTTGCCGAGCTTGCGGCGGACGTACTCGCCCTCGTAGCGAATGCCCTTGCCCTTGTAGGGCTCAGGCTTGCGCCACTTGCGGATGTCGGCCGCAACCTGGCCGACCTGTTCCTTGCTCGGGCCGGACACGATGATTTCGGTCGGCTGCGGGCACTCGAACGTGATGCCCTCGGGGCATTCCACGAGAACCGGGTGCGAGTAGCCGAGCTGCATCTCGAGGTTCTTGCCCTTCAGCGCGGCACGGTAGCCGACGCCGATGAGCTGGAGCTTCTTGGAGAAGCCCTGCGAAACGCCCTCGACCATGTTGGCGATGAGCGTGCGG
>CADAKR010000281.1 GCA_902788545.1 uncultured Coriobacteriaceae bacterium | reverse complement strand
TGTCGGTCTGACCGACAAAAAAGGCCAGAACAACGTTCTGGCCTGGGGTTTCTGGCTCCCCGGGTAGGATTCGAACCTACAACCCTCCGGTTAACAGCCGGATGCTCTGCCGTTGAGCTACCGAGGAATACATGCGCTTTTCCAAGTGCGCAAGGAAGTATTATAGCGAAACGCATGGCCCGTGCAAGGGGATTTCCGTGTATTCGACGTGAAGCCGAGCGCGGAAAACCACCTCAAATACGTCCGTTTATACGCCTCTTTCGGGCCTATATCGCACGGAATCGGAATTTGCACTGCTCACAGGCCGAAACGAGTGCTATCATCGGAAAGATTCTTGACGAAGGGAGGAACCGTTATGGCACAAAACGCAGCACAAACCATACAACGATTAAAACGCGGGTTCCTCAGTTTGGCCTTCTAAAAGAATCGAATCCCGAGGTACTCCCATGATTTCATATTTCAAGTCAGAAGACGGCCGCGTCGGCCAAATCGACGCCATCGAGCCAGGCTGCTGGGTCGACATCCTCGAGCCCTCGGCTTCCGAGCGCCAATGGCTGCTGCAAGAACTCGAGATCGTGCCCGAGTTCGTGCAAGCCGCGTTCGACGATGAAGAGACCGCGCATATCGACCTCGACGAAGACACGGGCCAAGTGCTCGTCATCGTCGACTGTCCGTTTGTCGAGGACGAAAGCGAAGCCGTCGATGCCAACATCGTGCAGTACGACACCCACCCGCTTTCGTTCATCTTCTTGCCCGAACAGGAATATTTCGTCACGCTCAGCCTGCGCCGCAACGAAACGGTCGCCGTGTTCGCGCACGGCAAGCACCGCGACGTCTACACCGACCGCCGCACGCGGTTCCTACTGCAAATGCTGTTGCGCGTCGCCCAGCGCTACCTGATTTGCCTGCGCTCCATCAACCGGCAGATCCGCGATTACGAACGCAACCTGCGCAAGTCGATGACGAATAGCGAGCTCATGAAGATGTTGGGCTTGGAGAAATCGTTGGTCTACTTCTCCACGTCGCTGAAAGGCCTCGAGTCCACGGCGTCGCGCATCGGCAACGGGCGCATCCTCGACCTGTACGATGACGACCGTGAATTGCTCGACGACGTCCTCATCGAGATTCGCCAGGCCACCGAGATGTGCACCATTTCCACGAACATTTTGAACGGCATTACCGACACGTTCTCGAGCGTCATCAACAACAACTTGAACATCACGATGCGCACCCTGACCATCATCACGCTGGTGCTGGCCATCCCCACCATCGTGTTCAGCTTCTGGGGCATGAACGTCGAAGGCCTGCCGGTCACTGATCTGTTCTGGTTCCCCATCGTGCTCTCGGCAGTGCTCTGCGCCATAGCAGTCGTCTTCCTCAGAAGCGGCCGCATCCTGAAATAACCCGCAAGTTAGGAACCGACCGGGGGCGCTCCCCCTCCGGCTGAAAGGAACCGACCGGGGATGCTCCCCCGATTGGCTCCTTCAGCCGGAGGGGAAGCATCCCCGATTGGCTCCTTAAGCCCAGCCGGAGGCGGTTAGTTCGCGATTGGGTGGTGGTAGACGATCGAGTTGCGGTCGAGCGCTTCGAACTTGTAGCCTTGCGCCTGGTAGTACTCGATGATGGTCGGCAGGGCTTCGATGGTCGTTTCCTTGGCAGCGCCGTCGTGCAGCAGGTAGATGGCGTTTTCCTCGTCCGTCGGCTCGCAGCCAGCCGCGATGGTCTCCTCGGTCGTGAGCACGGCCCCGTCGCCGCATGAAAGCGACCAGTCGTAATACTGGTACCCGCGCGAAAGCACCTGCTCGGCCAGCGTCGTCATGATGCCCTGGCTCGACTCGGCGGATATGGTGTTCGACGCGCCGCCCGGGAAGCGGATGAAGCATGGCACGTAACCGATCTGATCCTTTACCACCTTGCCGAGCTCGTCCATATCGGCCCAGAACGCATCGGGCGACGAGTAAATCGTCCCGTAATCGTGCGACATGCTGTGCAGGCCGATCGTGTGGCCGCGCCGGTAAGCTTCCTTGATCCACGGGAAGTAGTCGGGGTTTTGGCCCGTCACGAAAAACGTGGCCTTGCAATCGTACTTGTCGAGGATATCGAGTGCCTGTTCGGTCAGGGCCGACGGGCCGTCGTCGAACGTCAGGTAGATCGTCTTGTGTCCGTTCGGCTTGTCGTAGTTCCACGTCGTGCGCGAGGGGTCGACGGCGAAGTCGACGTTGCGATACGCCAGCTTGGCAGCTTGGGCGACAGGATACGACACGTCGCCTTCCTGCGCGTTCACCGTTGCAGCTTGCGTGGTGGTCGACGATGCGGCAGAAGCGCTCGCGGGCGAAGCGGCGCTGGCGCTGGCCGTGTTTTCAGCCGCGCTCGTCGCGGCGGCAGAGGCGCTTGCCGAGGCAGCAGCCGAAGCCACGCTCGCCGATGCCGACGACGCGATTGCGGCATCCTGTGACGG
>CADAKR010000280.1 GCA_902788545.1 uncultured Coriobacteriaceae bacterium | reverse complement strand
GACCCGCTGGAGATCGTCGGCATCCGCGAGACGCAGTCCACGGTCTGCACCGGCATCGAGATGTTCCGCAAGCTGCTCGACGAGGCTCAGGCCGGCGACAACATCGGCTGCCTGCTCCGCGGCATCAAGCGCGAGGACATCGAGCGCGGCCAGGTTCTCTGCAAGCCGGGCTCTGTTACCCCGCACACCGAGTTCGACGCTCAGATCTACATCCTGACCAAGGAAGAGGGCGGCCGCCACACCCCGTTCTTCGACGGCTATCGTCCGCAGTTCTACTTCCGCACCACGGACGTCACGGGCGTTGCTCACCTGCCCGAGGGCACCGAGATGGTCATGCCTGGCGACAACGTGCTCATCCATGCTGAGCTCATCCACCCGATCGCCATGGAAGAGGGCCTGCGCCTGGCTATCCGCGAGGGTGGCCGCACGGTCGGTTCCGGCCGTGTCACGAAGATCTACAAGTAGTAGAGCTTCAACAGGAATCTGGTACGGAGCCCGCCCAACAGCGGGCTCCGTTCATGACATCATGTGACAGCAAGCAACCAAGTTTATAGAGGTTAGAGGAGTTTTAATGCGTACGTTGGTCACCTTGGCGTGCACGGATTGCAAGCGCCGTAACTACACGACCAAGAAGAACAAGCAGAACAACCCCGATCGCATCGAGATGAAGAAATATTGCAAGTGGTGCGGTCATCACACCCTGCATCGCGAAACTCGATAATATAGGGGAGAAGCAAGCGCATAGGCCAGTAGTTCAATTGGTAGAGCGTCGGTCTCCAAAACCGGAAGTTGAGGGTTCGAGTCCTTCCTGGCCTGCCAGCTTGTTTGATCCGAGCAGCTTGTGTTCAATTTGCTACGTGTAGCAGCTTGAAGTCAGGCTGCTTGTTTAGCGTTATAAGCAGTAAAGTTTGCGAACGAGAACTGAGGTCGAGAATGGCCCACAAATCGAAAACACAGCGCGCCAAGGCGTCTGCCGCCAAGGCGAACAAGAAGGACCGCGAAGAGCGCGAGGCAATTGCGTCCGAAAACACCGCGGCAGCCACCGAGGAAACCGCTGAGGAATCCAAGGGCGGCCTGTTCAAGAAGAAGGACGACAAGCCCGAGGCCAAGCAGCAGCCCGCTGCCGCCGCGAAGAAGGAAGAGAAGAAGCCCAAGAAGAAGCGCTTCCAGTTCCTCCGCGACGTCAAGGCCGAGATGAAGCGCGTCACGTGGCCCACCCGTACCGACGTCATCCGCTGGAGCGGCGTCGTCGTGGGCGCTCTCGTGTTCTTCGGCGTGTACGTCGCCGTCCTCGACAATCTCATCGTCACGCCTGCGCTCGTGGCGCTTTCCGGGTTGGGTGCGTAAGCCATGGCAAAGAAATGGTATGTACTCCACACGTACTCGGGCTACGAGAACAAGGTGAAGCAGAACCTGCTCCAGCGCATCGAGGCGCTCGGGCTTGAAAACAAGGTCTTCAAGATCGAGATTCCCACCGAAACGGTGACCGAGATCAAGGAAGGCGGCAAGCGCGTCGAATCCGAGAAGAAGGTCCTTCCCGGCTACGTGCTCGTCCGCATGGAGCTCGATCCTGAAAGCTGGACGGCCGTGCGCAACACGCCGGGCGTCACGGGTTTCGTGGGCAGCCAGGGCAATCCCGAGGCGCTGACCCGCGACGAGTACAACAAGATCATGGGCGTGGGCAAACCGCGTCCGGGCGTTCCGAAGAAAGCGACCACCAGCATCGAGGTCGGCCAGACCGTCAAGGTCGTGGGCGGCCCGTTCGTCGATTTCGACGGCACGGTGGCCGAGGTCATGCCGGATGCGGGCAAGGTCCGCGTCATGGTGTCCATCTTCGGGCGCGAAACCCCCGTCGAGCTGTCGTTCGACCAGGTGGCGAAAGTTTAAGAGGCGATCTCAGGCGCACGTGCCCGCGTGGACCGGGGCTTCTCACGGACGCTTGAAAGATAGATTGAAACGTACATAACCGAAAGGATTTGAAATATGCCTCCCGCGAAAAAGGTAACTGGTTTCATCAAGTTGCAGATTCCCGCCGGCGGTGCGAACCCCGCTCCTCCGGTTGGCCCGGCGCTCGGCGCCCAGGGCGTCAACATCATGCAGTTCTGCCAGGCGTTCAACGCCCAGACGCAGGAGCAGTCCGGCACCATCATCCCTGTCGAGATCACCGTTTACGAGGACAAGTCGTTCTCGTTCATCTGCAAGACCCCTCCGGCGGCCGTGCTGATCAAGGAGAAGCTCGGCATCGAGAGCGGTTCCGGCATTCCGCAGCTGCGTTTCGTCGGCACGCTGACCGAAGATCAGCTCCGCGAAATCGCCGAGACGAAGATGCCCGACCTGAACGCCAACACGATCGAGGCGGCCATGGAGATCATCGCCGGCACCGCCCGTTCGATGGGCGCGCGCATCGAGGGTCGCGAGAGGAAGAAAAAGTACGTGCCCGCGCGCAAGCTGGCTGAGCAGCT
>CADAKR010000279.1 GCA_902788545.1 uncultured Coriobacteriaceae bacterium | reverse complement strand
CCTCATGAGCTCCGATTCCCCTTGCGCGGTTTAAAACGGGAAAGGAGCGAGCCTGGGCTGGGCGGGGCCTCCCGCCGGGCCGGGCGGACAAGCCGCCAACAAAGAAGCTAGCCGCAGGAACCAAAAAGGGAGTATCCCCTTTTGGTCCAAGCGAGCCTGGGCTGGGCGGGGCCTCCTGCCGGGCCGGGCGGAGCGCCTTCTCCTGCATCGGCAGATTGTTGCGCTGCTTTAGCGGTATGTGGCTTCGCCGTCGTACATGTGCGACGTCACGACGGAGAAGTGGAAGATGGGACGATCGACACGCAGGATGCGCATCGGGTTATGCTTGATGCCAGCAGGCGCGAAGATGATGGTCGATTTCGTGAGGAGATGGGCCTCTCCGTCGAGCGAGAATTCTATCTCGCCGCCCAGGTCGTTCGGGTTCGACGGGTCAGAGCCGATGAAGCCGATAAGCTCGTCAGCGTCGTCATGGCTGTGCTCCATGAAGATGGGATCGCGCTCGGGAACGGCATCGTACCAGGCGGTGTTCATCTGGAACGCACCGGGAACGACTTCGCCATCAACCCATACGATGCGGTGCGAGAACTTGTCGTAGATCTTCTTGAAATCCGGATCCATGTTCGTCGGCGCGCCGAGCGTGTCCTGCTTGAAGTAGGCGGCATACTTGCCCGACTCGTTGTTCAGAATGGCCATGAAACACTCCCCTTTATCGGTCCGTTATCCAGCAAATCCATTGTAGACGAAATAGTGCACCAATTGTGGCGTTATATCGCAACGATGGCATTCACCTGCGAGAAGGTCTAAACTAGCAGCTTCAACCCGAGAGGAATATATATGTTAGTTGGAATCCCCAAGGAGGCCGAGGGGCAGGCCCTCGTCTCCGCTGCGCCCGATGGCGCTGGAAGACTGGTGAAGCTGGGCTACGACGTCTGCATCGAGAGTGGCGCGGGCGTGCAAGCCAGCTATAACGACTACGCTTACGACAACGACGAGGTCGGCGCACGCGTCGTCGACCGCGAAACCGCCTGGGGCGCCGACATCGTGCTGCACCTTGACATGCCCTCCGACGATGAGCTTGACCTCATGAAGGAAGGCGCGGTGCTCATCTGCCGCATGAACCCCTTCGCCAATCCCGACGTGGCGCAAAAGCTCGCCGACCGCAAGATCACCGGCCTTTCGATGGACGCCATCCCGCGCATCTCGCGCGCGCAATCGATGGACGTCCGCTCTTCCATGATGAACATCAGCGGCTACCGCGCCGTCATCGAGGCGGCTGCCGCGTTCGGCCGCACGTTCGGCGGCCAGGTCACAGCAGCCGGCAAGTCGCGTCCGGCGCGCGTCTACGTCATCGGCGTGGGCGTGGCAGGCCTTGCGGCCATCGGCCAGGCGTCCTCGATGGGCGCCGAGGTGTTCGCCACCGACGTGCGCGCCGAAGTCGCTGATCAGGTGGAATCGCTCGGCGGCACGTTCGTCGAGATCCCCGTGAAGCAGCAAAGCGCCGACGGCTACGCCAGGCCGCTGACCGAAGAGGAACAGCAGCAGGTCCTCGAGGTGTACGCCCAGCAGGCAGCACTCAGCGACATCGTCATCACGACGGCTGCCGTGCCCGGGCGCAAAGCCCCGTTGCTCTTGACCGAACAAGCCGTGGCCGGCATGCGCCCCGGCTCGGTCGTGGTCGACATGGGCGCTTCGGACCTTGGCGGCAACTGCGCCGTTTCGCAGCCCGACCAGACCGTCGTCACGGAAAACGGCGTGAAGGTGCTCGGCCCCACGAGGCTGCCCTCGCGGATGCCGCGCCAAGCCTCGCAGCTATATGGCCAGAACATCGCGAACCTGTTCAAGCTGGCCACGCCCGGCAAGGACGGCGTGCTGGTGCTCGATCAAGAAGACCCCATCATACGCGGCATCACCGTGGCGCTTGACGGGCAGGTCATGTGGCCGCCACCCGCCGTCAGCGTGTCGGCTGCCCCCAAGAAGGAGGAAAAGCCCACCGAACCGGCGCCCGAGCCTGACCTCATCACAGGCACAGGCAGGACCGAGCGCTTGATGCGCGGCTTGTGGTGGAAGGCAACGCTCGGCGTGATCGCCCTCGCCCTCGTCATCGCAGCCCCCGAAGCCATGACCGGCCACTTCTTCGTGTTCGTGCTGTCGTGTGTCATCGGGTTCTACGTCATCACGAACGTCACGCACACGCTGCACACGCCGCTCATGTCGGTGACGAACGCCATCTCGGGCATCATCATCGTGGGCGCCATCCTGCAGATCACGGCGACGAGCGACGTTCTCGTCATCGCCATGGCCGCCGTGGCCATCGCCATCGCCTCCATCAACATATTCGGCGGGTTCCTCGTGACGCATCGAATGCTCAAGATGTTCGAAAGGAGACCAGCTATATGAAGTCAAGGGATAATCCGAAGTTTTTCGAAGCTGAGTAGATTTACCCGATCAACGCACTTTGACAGCCGAATATCGAA
>CADAKR010000278.1 GCA_902788545.1 uncultured Coriobacteriaceae bacterium | reverse complement strand
GAAATGCTGAGGGCATACAGGAAAAACTCTTCGAATACCAGCCGCTCCCGGGCCAGCTTCAGAGTTTCCGGCGAAGTGGGCCGGTGGACCTCCGTATAGGCGGGGCGCAGCGGCATGAAGTCCTTCATCAGGTCCCGGGGCAGATAGTCCGGCAGCTCCTCCTGCTCCATGGCCTGAAAGATCAGATTTTGCAGCGCCTTGGAGGAGAGCCCTTTGGTCAGGGGATAGATCGGGATCACGCAGCGCGTCACCACCGGCGGTCCGTCCAGCCGTTCCACCACGGGGTTGAGGATCTGCTTTCCCTTTTCGTCCCCGGTCAGAGTTCCGTAAAAGCAGTAGGTCTCGCCGGCCTGCAGATTTTTGCTCATCCATGGCTGGTTGAACCAGGTGACCCGGATCTTTGCGGAGCTGTCGGCGATGCTGCAGCGGGTGGAGTTGAGACCGCGCCGGATGTAGCTGGTCCTTGGCTGGGTGACCACCATGGCGGTAAAGCACCGGGGCTCTCCGGGAATCAGCTCGGAGATGGTGCAGAAAAGATCGCTAAGGTTTCCCTGTATGAAGGTGCCGCGGTGATGCTGTTCGCCACCTATGGCACGGTGCTGCCCGCAGCGCCGTTTGCACCGATCCAGCTTGGCGGGCCAACCACCGCCGATTCCGACGGCGAATTCACAGCTGTGGTCGACACCGAATCGCGACGCGTCCTCATAATGAATGCCGACGGCGACTTGACCGGCGTGGTTAGTTGCTTGACGGCCGATTCCCCCATCGACGCCATCACCGATGTGTGCGTATCGAAGGGGTACGTGTACGTGGCAGGCGTGAGATACGAGCCCGATAGCAGCGTCATCGCCGAGGAGCGCCTGGCCTTCTACGACAAGGGTGGCAACTACAAGGGCATTGTCTTCAGCATTCGCGGCGATGGCGACAGCCCTGATATCAAGGCTCTATGCGACGTGCCCGAAGGCGTCGCGGTCGCATACGAGCGCACAGACCACGATGGTCCTTTGAAGACAAGCAACACCATCGCCTTCGACATCGTCGACAAAGACGCAGCCACGAGAATCGGGACGATTGACGCAGGTGCCATATCGACCTACGCAGCTGCCTTCGCCGCCGATGGCAAGGGTGACTACCGCTACACCACCCTCAGCGTTCGCGGAGTGCTGAGCGACGGAAAGACGGACTATGCTTCGGAGACGCTGACCAACCACGTGTTCACGGCCATTGACATCGAGGGCGACACGCTCTACGCATGCGACGACGAGACAGGCGCGCTGTGCGCGATTGACTATGACACGTTAGGCGTAAACGCGCTCATCGAAGGCTCGGGCTATCACAGCGTTCATGTGAACAACGGCATCGTGAGCCTGACCAACAGCGAAACCAACATCGTAAAGCTCTGCGACACATCGGGCGCCGTGAAACGCGAATTCACCGAAGCGAAGCCCAGTATCGGTTTTTCCGCCCGCATGCTTGCCGTGTGGGCGAGCGGGCTGTACCTTGCTGCTTTGGTCATCGTGCTGGGCTTTAGAAAAGTCCGGCGTATGATCAAAGACGGCAAGACGGAAAGCTTCGCCCCCCTGCTCACCGCCGTTGCCGTCGTGACCGCAATCACCGTCGCCGTCGGCAGCCTTTCGTTCGCGTCGTATCAGAAGATGCTCGAATTGAGGGCGAACGAAATCAACATGTGCGCCGACTATCTCAAAGCCTCCGCCCCTAGTTTAAGCGAGCCAATGGAAAAAGCCGGAGGCCGAAACGCGCTACGCGGCTCTGATGCCGAGGCCGCCGATGCCGTGACGAACTTCTTCATGGCAACATATCCCGCCATGGCGCTCGCGCAATCTGCGCAAGACAACGGCATCGGCCTGTACTGCTCCCTCTACGGCAGGGATGACAAGGGTATTTTCTACCTTTACGGAACCACTTCCGAGTATGTCATGGGCTCATCGGCACGCGGCGCTGAGGTCAGCGGACTGGAGGCTGCGTTCGAGGGCCCGAGCGAAAACGACCGCACCATGCACAATGGCAGGACGTTGCGCGACGCCACGCAATACCGGCTCGTGCAGATTCCCACGTCCGACGAGAAGGGAGTTGTCGGCGTCATTGAGATCGGCAGCAAGACGCGCTCGTTTGAATCGTCTATAGCCGGCGATTTAGCTCAACGGATCTTGGCTCTGCTCGTCTTGATCCTCGTCGTGTACCTGGCGTACTCCGAGTTGCGCGCATGCGGCCGCTGCCTGTTCTCGTACCGCCAGCGCCAAAAAGAAGGAGACGTGCGTGCCGTTGCGGTGCTGACGCGCCCGTTCACGCTCGCAATCACGATGCTGACGAGCATCGACTCGGTGATGACCGTCCTCATTGCACGCGACCTGTTGGCAAAAGCCGGCATGGGCGAATCGTCTCCGCTTTTGGCTGTTCCTGCCGTCATGCTGGGCGTCGGCATGATCATCGGGCAAGGCATCTACGCAGCAACGGGCCGACGAATCGGCC
>CADAKR010000277.1 GCA_902788545.1 uncultured Coriobacteriaceae bacterium | reverse complement strand
CGTCCTATCGCGTCGTGCACAACGCCATCGACATGGCCGAGATGATGCCGCACATCCCCGCCAACGTCCTGTGCTTCGGCAACATCGACCCGGCCGCCCAGTTCTGCCACGGCACCCCGGAAAGCGTGTACGGCGCCACCATCGAGCTTTTGGAGAAGTGCTCGCAATACCCGAACTTCATCATCTCGAGCGGCTGCGACATCCCGCAGCTGACCCCCTGGGAAAACATCGACGCGTTCTTCTCGGCGGTCGAGCATTTCTACGCCGACACGGTGAACGAGGAGACGAAGGCCGCCGCCGCGGCCGCAAAGCCCGCAGCAGCCACCATGACCTCGCGCGAGCGTTTCTTCGCCGCCATCAACCACGAGCCGGTCGACCGCATTCCGGTTCACCCGTTCGTGGCCGGCACCAACCGCATCCTCACGGGCGCCACGTTCCCCGAGTGGGCTTCCAGCGCCGAGCTCATCGCGAAGGGCTACATCGAGATGGCCAAGATGTTCCCCGAAGAGGACTGCGTGCTTGTCGTCGTCGACTTCACGGTCGAAGCCAGCGCCTGGGGACAGAAGGTCATCTACAACCGCAACAACCCTGGCCGTCCCGACAGCGCCAACCGCCTTGTTCCCACGGCCGACGATTACGGCGCCATCAAGCCTGTTGACGCCACGAAGGCAGAGCGCATGGTCATGCACCGCGACGCCTGCAAGATGGTCGTCGACGAGCTCAAGGACGAGAAGCCCGTGTTCGCCTACGTCATGGGCCCGCTGTCCACGCTGTCCCTCATGCGCGGTCAGCGCAAGATCCGCCGCGACTTCTCCAGCCATGCCGACGATATCCGCGTGGCCGTCGAGAACATCACCGAAACCCTCGAGCAGTTCACCGACATGCTGATGGAAACCGGCATCGACGGCATCATGTGGGACACCTACTTCGCCGGCTCCTCGAACATGACGCGCGACCAGTGGCGCGCCATCGAATTCGACAGCCTGGCCCGCCTTGCCAAGCGCGTGCGCGACGCCGGCGGCATGAACATGGTGCACAGCTGTCAGTCAGGCGCCTACTTCGACTTGCAGATCGAAGCCGCCGAGCCCTCCGTCATCTCGTTCTTCCACCCGGCGTTCGGCTGCGACAGCTTAGCTGCGACCAAGGAGCAGTATGGCGATGCGGTCGCGCTTATGGGCGCCGTCACGCCTTGGAACGCGGTGCACGGCTCCGACCTGGATTGGGACGAGGAATGCAAGCAAGTCATCGAGGAGATCGGCCAGGGTTCCGGCTTCATCTTGTCGCCCGGCTGCTTCTACCCGGCCAACGCGTCGCTCGGCCGCGTGAAGCGCATGATCGACGTCGCCGTTTCCACAACCAGGTAAACGCGAATCGCGCGGATGGCGTACGCCTTCTCCAAGCGCCCGCCATCCGCCTTCCCAACGTCTTCGCCCCCCGCAAACACGCTTCCTCCCGTCACTGAAAGGCGAGTTGCGGGGCAGGAGGGAAAAGCCCCTATGAGCCAAAAGGGAGTATCATCTTCTGGCTCATAGGGGCTTTTCCCTTCCGTCCCCGCAAACCCACTCGGCGCCTTAACCCTTCACAGGCACACAACCTCGATTTTGTGCCACGCCGCTGCAGAGAATGGCACAGATCCGGGGTTGTGTGCCTGCCGGCTCCCGCTGGGAAACCCGCGAGCTGGGCAAACGCGCTTCGCAGGCCGCTGTTCGGGATCGCCGCGGGCACACAACCCCGATTTTGCGCCAAAAAACGGTGGGGTCTGGTTCAAAATCAAGGTTGTGTGCCTTGGCGCGCAGCGAGATAGCCGCGCCACATGACGGCGCCTTCATGCAACATCTGCGCGACATCGCGAACGTCGTGAAGCGCACGCAGGTGCCCGTCGCACGACACGACAAGCCCCATCATTCATGGGTTTGTAGGCATGAGAGAAAACCCTGTGTGTAGTAAAGCGCACGGTCAAGGGCGCCTTTCAGTGCGGCTGAATCGCTTTATACGCTATGAGCCCTAGGGTGATAAAGGCTTGCTTCTTTGCCCCATGGCCCCAGGCGTCATGGCGTCATAGCGCTGCGGCGTCATGGGCCCTACAGATACCGGGCGGTGATGCTTTCGGGGTTTGCCCGCACTTCGTCGGGGGTGCCGCAGGCCACGATGCGGCCACCTGCCTCGCCGCCGCCAGGGCCCATGTCGACGATGTAGTCAGCGTTGGCGATCATGTCCAGGTCGTGCTCGATGACGACGACGGTTGCGCCGTGGTCGACCAAATCCTGCAGCACGCCGAGCAGCACCTCCACGTCAAGCGGGTGAAGGCCGATCGTCGGCTCGTCGAACACGAAGAGCGCTTGACGCTGGTCGCGGCCTATCTCGCTTGCGAGCTTCAGGCGCTGCGCCTCGCCACCGGAAAGCGCCGGCGTGGCCTCCCCCAGCGTGAGGTAACCCAATCCCAAATCATGCAGAATCTCCAGCTTGGCAGCCGCTTTCTTCAGGCTGCCGCA
>CADAKR010000276.1 GCA_902788545.1 uncultured Coriobacteriaceae bacterium | reverse complement strand
CGTCTATCAGGGATTTAACGTCAACGAGTTGCATACGATGTCCTTCTCGTGTTGTCCTTGCCATGCGCCCAAACCGACCCCATCAGCCCGAGCAGCGCGAAGTTCATGATCATGAACGACGTGCCATAGCTCATGAACGGCAGGGGGATGCCCGTAATGGGCATCAACCCGCACGTCATGCCGATGTTTTCCAGGATGTGGAACAGCCACATGCCCAAGATGCACATGACGATAAGCACCCCGAACATGTCGCTGGACGCGCTAGCTATGCGAAATCCTATTATAACGAGCGCCGCATAAAGAACCAGCAGCACCATTACACCGAAAAACCCCAGCTCCTCAGCTAGCACGCAGAAGATGAAGTCGGTCGGCGCCTCGGGCAAGATGCCGAGCGCATGCTGGGATCCCTGCATGTAGCCTTGCCCGAACAGGCCGCCCGATCCGATGGCGATCATCGCCTGCTGCAGGTTGTACCCCTCGTCAGTCAAGTCGGATGACCCCTGGTTCATGAACACGAGCAAGCGGTCGCGTTGGTACTGCTTGAGCAGCTTGTATTCTCCCGTCGCGTTTTTCAGCACCTCGTCGACGAGGAACACCGCCACGACCAACGCGATGCACACGCCCAGCGTGACGAGCAGGTAGCGCACGTTGGCGCCGCCCACAACAAGCGCGACGGCGGCGATGAACAGGTACACGAGGCCCGTGCCCAAGTCGGGCTGCGTCATGATGCAGATGAACGGCACCAGCATCATGCCCACCGCCTTCAGGTACTCGGTCAGATCATCGAGGCGCCCCTGGTAGCGCGCCATGATGGACGCATCGAGCAAGATGACCGTGATCTTGGCGAATTCCCCGGGTTGCAACTGGGGCAAGGGGCCGATCTTGATCCACGACGTGGCGCCCATGGTGTTCACGCCGATGACAGGCAGGTGGGGTGAAAGGATGAGCACGATGTTGATAATGAGGAACACGACGGTGTAATCGGACAGGCGCCGGTAGTCGAACGCCCAGATGACGGCCATGACGATGACGCCCACGCCCACGCCGGCAAGCTGCCGCGAGAAGCTGTAGTCCTCGTCGGTGCTGACAGCCGAATACACCACGATGAGCCCGTACAGCACGAGCAACGCGATGATGACGAGGAACGGCAGGTTGATCGCAGACAGAATCCCCTTGCGCGAAGGGGCGCCGCCGCCAGTCGCCGCATGGCTTCCCGTTGCTATGTTCGAAATCTCGGGCATGCGTCCTTCCTAGTCCGTGCGCGCCTCGGCGCCGCCCGAGCCGAGCGGAACCGACTTGCCCGTCGAACCCGCAACGGGGCCGACTTCGTCCAATTCGCCGCGCTCGTGGGCCAAAAGGGCGCCGAGCACATGCGCGCCGACAGGGCCGGCGATCTGCGCGCCGCCACCGCCCTGCTCGATGCAGGTGGCCACGACGTACTTGGGTTTGTCCTTCGGATAGTAGCAGACATACCACGCCACGTCGTTTTTGCCCGCAACCTCGCCCGTACCGGTCTTGGAACCGACCGTCAGCGGGTCGATGCCCCAATCGCCGAGGGCCTCCACGACTTTATCGGCATCGACCGCGACATAACCGAGCGCATCGCGCACCAAATCGTAGTTCTTCTTCTCCACATCGGGAACGGACACCGTTTCCGGCTCGAACGTGACTGCCGGCGTGTCGCTCGTGTTGCGCACTTCCTTCAGCAGATGGGGGCGCATGAGGTTGCCGGTTGCCACCGCGGCGTAAGCCACGGCGTTTTGCAACGGCGTGATGAGCACGTCGCCCTGCCCGATGACGAGGTTGGTCAGGTCGCCGCCTCGCCACTGGCCCTCGGTGGGAACGTCGGTCCAGTGCTGGGCTTTCCATTCCGGCGTGGGAATGCGCCCGGTTTCCTCGCCCGACAAGTCGACGCCCGTCGCCTGGCCGAATCCGAATTTCGCGATTTCCTCTTGCAGCGCCGTGTCGCTGATGGTGCCGCCCTGCGTGCGGCCGGCGAAGTAGAACGCCTTGCCGATCTCGTAGAACACGACGTCGCACGACACGCGGATGCCGTCGTGCAAGTTGAGGTGGCCGTGACCGCTCAGCTCCCAGCAATTCTGCCAGTCGCCCGAGTTGAAGCCGTCCCACGAGCCCTCGCAGTTGAAGTCGGTCTTCTCATCGGCGAAGCCGTATTTCAAACCAGCCAGGCTGGTGAAGGCCTTGTACGTCGATGCTGCGGGGTACGTGCCCGAAATCGCGCGGTTGAGCAGCGGATGATAGCTTTCCTCCGTCGAATACAGGTCCCACACGTCTTGCGCAATGCCGCCCGTGAACGTGGTCGGATCGAACGTCGGGTAGCTGGCCATGGCCAAGATGGAGCCATCGGACGCGTCGAGGGCGACAACCGCGCCACCGCAGCCTTTGCCCTTGCCGATGATGCCTTCGGGTGCGATGAGACCAGCAAGCTCCTGGTCGGCAACGTACTGCACGGGCGCTTTGATCGTGAGGTACA
>CADAKR010000275.1 GCA_902788545.1 uncultured Coriobacteriaceae bacterium | reverse complement strand
ATCGGCCTCGGCGACCTTGCGGACGACTTCTCCCTTTGCAAACACGGCGCCCGACCCGGCACCGCACGCAACGCCGATGTCGGCATCGCGCGCCTCGCCAGGACCGTTCACCACGCATCCCATGACGGCCACCTTCACGGGGGCATTCACGTCACGCAAGCGCTCTTCGACTTGCCCGGCCAATTCTATCAGGTTCACTTGGCATCGTCCGCATGTCGGGCAACTGATGATCTCGGGACCGCGGCGCCTCAGGTCAAGTGCGGCGAGAAGGGTCCAGCAGGCCCTGATCTCGTTCACGGGATCGTCGGTCAGCGATATCCGCATCGTGTCGCCGATACCCTCTTCCAGCAAGATGCCAAGGCCGCTCGCCGACTTCACGACGCCCTGGAACTGCGTGCCTGCCTCCGTCACGCCGATGTGCAGCGGTATGGCCGGAATTCGTTGCGCAAGGAGGCGGTATGTGCGCACCGTCGTCATGACGTCATGAGCCTTCGCCGAGACGACGAGGTCGGAAAAGCCGTTATCCTCGCAGAACAGGGCGTACTGGGCTGCCGATTCGGCGAGCTTCTCGGGAAGCGTCAGGTCCTGCCTCGCGGCAAGGTCCTGGTCGAGCGAGCCCGCGTTCACGCCAATGCGGATGGGGATGCCGGCTTCGCGCGCGGCATCCAGGACCGGCAGCGTTGCATCGAGGCCCCCGATGTTGCCGGGATTGATGCGAAGCTTCGCCGCGCCGCGATGCGCCGCCTCGATGGCGATGACAGGATCGAAATGGACGTCTGCCACCACGGGCAGCTCCGATTGCGCGCACACCGCCTCGAAGCAATCGAGGCACGCGCGGTTCGGGATGGCCATGCGGACGATCTCGCAGCCGGCCTGAGCCAAGGCGTCGATTTGCCGGACGTTCGCCTCGACGTCTTCAGGAGGCATGTTCAACATGGATTGGACGGCCACGGGCGCCCCTCCGCCCACCGGCACGTTCCCGACGCGCACCTGGCGCGTTTGCTCGTTTGGCTTCACGTGTCGTCCCCTCGAATTTACCAATTGCCGAACACGAATCGTTGGATGTCCTGGTTCATCATGACGATGAAGAAAAGCGTGAACAGGGCAACGCCTGCCCACGAAAGATAGTTGACCGCGCGCAGCGACATCATCTTGCGCCTGATGCGCTGGTACACCTCGATGACGAACTTGCCGCCGTCGAGCGGCGGGATGGGAAGCATGTTCATGACGCCAAGCGACACGGACAGCATCGACGTGAAGAACAGCGCATCGGTCAAGCCCGCCTCGATGGCGTTCTTGGACATGACCGCGATGCCCACCACCGAAGTCGATTGCGAAACCGTCTCAGCGGCGGTTTGGGGATTGAACAGACCCGCAACCGCCTGCACGACCATGCCAATGTACATGAAGCCGGCTTCGATCGCCTTCAGGGGCGAGACGGTGATATGCGAGACTTCGCCTGTGGTGGCGTTTTGATAATCGAACCCGATGACCGAGTATATGAGGACGAAGGCGATTATGGCGAACAGGAGGTTCACGCCCGGCCCCGCGATGAGGATCACCGACCGTTTCCAGAACGGCAGCGAGCGGTACTGCTGACGATACTCGGCGGCAAACGCGGCGTCGACGTCTTCGAGGCGCCTTGGCTCCCCTTCAACGTAAGTCGGCGCGACCGAGCCCGCTTCGAGTGCCTTTCGCCTCTGCCTGCGCGTCGGCTTGAACCCCGGCGTGCGATACACGTTGTACTGGTCGCTTTTCTTGGGCCCGCACACCGTGCCCCATTCCGTCAGCTCCTCGAGCGCCTCGTAAGCCTCGTCGTCGGAGATGCCGCAATCTCGCGCGACGTCTTCCATGAGCGCCGTGCCGCGGCCGTAGACGCTGGCCATGGCGGCCTTGAGGTGGGGGCTCATGTTGCCCGGCTCCATGCCGCACACGCGCGCATAACCACCAAGCGGGATGGCTGTCACGCCGAACGTCGTCTCGCCGCGCTTCACGCCGATGCTCGGACCCGGCAGGCCGACCATGAACTCGGTGACGCGCACGCCGAATGCGCGTGCCGCGACGAAATGGCCCCCTTCATGGATGATCACGAGAAAGCCGAGCACGACGACAGCGGAAAGTATGGTGAGGAGAATATCCATACGTGGCATTATAGGCGAGCGTCATGGCCGTTTCCCAACGGTCGCAAAACCACCGAGAAACAGACAGATAGCGGATTTCCGCGTGCAGTTTGGCTCGGGTGGGTTTTTCTCTCCTGTCCCCAAAAACCCACTGGGCGCTATCGTATGTGGAGCTTTGCCTCCTGACGAGCCCAGGCGTCAATTGCCAGGAGCTGGTCGATCGATTCGACAGGTTGGACATCATGCGCCTCCATGACCGCCTCGACGCATTCGGCGATGCCCAGGTAGCTGCCCTCGCCCGCCAAGAAAGCGGCGACCGCGATCTCGTTGGCGGCGTTCATCACGCAAGGAAGCGTGCCGCCCGTCTCGCCTGCCTGCCGCGCGAG
>CADAKR010000274.1 GCA_902788545.1 uncultured Coriobacteriaceae bacterium | reverse complement strand
TGTTGCAGTGGCTCGATCAGCTCGAGTACGGCGCGTGCTGCTTCGGGCTCGTTGAAGCTATGCCCGAAACGCGATTGGTGGCAGGTGTATCCCAACGGCACGATGCCGACGTTCAAGATGCCTGGCCGTTCGTAGGCCCAATCGAGCGTCTCCTTCAACACTTCACCGTCGTTTGCATCGGGAACGAGCACGATCTGCGCGTGGAACTCGATTCCTGCTGCGAGCAGGCGATCGAGCACTTCGATGCCGTGTGCTGCGTGCTTGCCGATCATCCTTCGGCGCACGTCCTCGTTAATCACCTGCAGCGATACGCGCAGCGGTGAGATGTGTTGCTCGATGATGCGCGCTTCGTCATCGGGCGTGATGTTGGTCAGCGTCACGAAGGTCCCCACGAGGAAGCTCAAGCGGAAGTCATCGTCGCGCAGCGAAAGCGAAGGGCGCATGCCGGCGGGCAGCTGGCGCATGAAGCAGAACGTGCAGGCGTTGCGGCATTGGCGCACGCCGTCGAACACGAGGCCCTCGAACTCGAATCCCCACTCTTGGCCCGGCTCGCGCCACAGCTCCACTTCGCCCGCATCGCCGTCGAGGTCGATGTAGCCGATTGCCGCGCTTTCCCCGTCAGCAAGCCAGCGCCAGTCGATGATATCGCGTACCGGCGCGCCGTCGACCGAGGTCACGATGCATCCGGCTTCGAACCCCGCATCGTAAGCGGGCGTGTTTGGCTCGACGGCCGCGATGCGGGCGCCTTGCACGGTGTCGCTTGCCGAAGCGCGTGCGATGTCGTCGTTGGGATATGTCGCCGAAATGGTCATGCAAGCATTTTACCGTTCCAGCGCCTGCGCCGAGCGCGGTGTGCCCAAATGCGCGCCGTCCTCAAGCCTTCAAGTCGCACAGGGAGCGCACGTCGCTGCAACGGCGGTTAGCCCGAATGCGCGCCGTTCGCAAGCCTTCAAGTCGTACTTAGAGACCATATCGCTGCAACCGTGCAGGATTTTTCGATTTCATGCAAGGATATCGCCTCTAAGTACGACTTGCTGCAGGAATAGCTCGTACTAGTACGCCATATCGTTGCAAAAAGGCCATCAAACTCGTACTTAGAGGGAATATCCTTGCACGAACTTGGGAAAAGCTTGCAAAAACGGCCCAATCTATCCGTTGCGTTGCTCGAGAGCCTGGAAGGCGCGGAAGAGCTTCGCCTGCTTGCCGGTGGCTGAAGCAGCCAGGACGCGGTGGGAAGGGATGAGCGGCGCGAGCTTGTTCTGCTTCAGGGCGGTGCCGACGGAACGGTGGTTGCCGGGCTTTCCCATGGCGTCCGCGATATCGGCGGCGGAGCGCGTCTGGCCGTAAGGCACGGCGCACACTTCGGTCCAAACGGCTTTCTGGAAGGCGCTTCCCTGCATGTCGATCGGCACGTCGAATGCACGGCGCTTGCAGGCGAGGTATTCCTGGATTTGGGTGGCGGCGGCGTTCGTCGTTTCGGTTGCAGCGTACGATCCCTCGAGTTTAGCCTGTTCAAAGGCGATTTCGGCCACACCGCGCTGCGTCGCGCGTATCGTGATGGGCCCGTGGGCCGTGACGTACGTGAAGTACGTGGATTGAGATTGCGCCATGTCGCCTCCCATCAGCGACTATTATACGACTTGGGTTAGAATGGTGGGGTAGGGCACAGGTGTAAACGGAGGGCAACATGTTCCAATCGGTGAAAATCGCACCGTCAATCCTCTCGGCGGATTTCATGAACCTCGAGCGCGACATCCGCCTCATCGAGCAGGCCGGCGCGGGCTATGTGCACGTCGACGTCATCGACGGGCATTTCGCGCCTAACATCACCATTGGCGTGCCCCATGTGAAACAGCTTGCGCGCATTGCGGAAATCCCGCTTGACGTGCACCTGATGGTCTCGAATCCGCTCGTGCAGCTGCCGTGGTTCATTGCGGCAGGTGCCGACATGCTGACGGTTCACGCCGAGACGCTCGAGGGGCAATGGCTCGAAAGCGCCGTGTCGCTCATTCACGACGGCGGGGCGAAAGCCTGCGTGGCCCTGAAGCCGAACACGCCGGCCGAGGCGCTTGCCTCCGTCATCGGCAGCCTCGACATGGTGCTGGTCATGTCTGTCGAGCCGGGTTTCTCGGGCCAGGGTTACATCGAGGGCAGCGAGGACAAGATCGCGCGCGTCGTGCAGATGGCGCGCGAGGCGGACAACGACCAGCTGCTCATCCAGGTGGATGGCGGCATCGGCCTGGCGACGGTCGAGCGCGTGTGCGCTGCCGGCGCCGACGTCATCGTATGCGGCAACGCGGTGTTCGGCGCCGACGATCCCGCGTCTGCCCTGAAGCAGATAGAAGAGCTCGGCAACCAGGCTCGCTTGCGTGCGCTTGCAAGCTAGTCGCCGATGCAACAGCGAGGTCAGGTGCCGCTGTCGCATTTCGCATAATGTGACAGCGGCACCTGACGCCGCTATCATATCCTGAGGAGGAGAGCGCCGCTGTGCGAGGCGGCTGCAGAAGCCATGGCGCCCTATCTTGCACCCGGATTGGCGCACGTCGCCCACGGGATGAACGCGAATTCCCTGCACACGCCTGGTCGCGTGGCGTTCGAGGACATGGAGCTTGCCCGTCGGCAGCTGGCGCTCGACCTGGGGGCTTCCCGCCCCAACGAGATCGTGTTCACGTCCGGCGCCACCGAAGCCGACAACGCGGCGGTCATCGGCATCGCGCATGCGGTTGCCGACAAGCGGCGCGTCCGCGAGGGAGCCGGTTTCACGCCGCGGGTTGTCACGACGTCTATCGAACACGAGGCGGTGCTCGAGCCGGCCAGGCGCTTGGCGCGGGAAGGCTTCGACGTCGTGCGCGTGAACCCCGACCGGGCAGGCTTCGTGACCTGCGAGGCGCTGGCCGATGCCGTCGACGAACGGACGGTGCTCGTGTCGGTGCAGATGGCCAACAGCGAGATGGGCGCCGTGCAGCCCATCGCCGAGCTGGCGCAGGTCGCCCACGGAAGCGGGGCCCTGTTTCACACCGATGCCACGCAGGCTCTTGGGAAGGTGCCTTGCGACCTCGGCGCGCTCGGCGTGGATGCGGCGTCGTTTTCGGCGCACAAGGTGTGCGGCCCGAAGGGCGTCGGCGCGCTGTACCTGAAGGCGCGCACGCCGTTCGAGGCGCAGCTGCTCGGCGGCGGTCAGGAAGAGGGGCGCCGGTCGACGACGCAAAACGTCTGCGGCATCGTCGGTTTCGCCGCCGCGTGCCACGATGCGCTCGGGATGCTCGCCGGCGAGGCGGCACGCCAGAGGGCCCTTCGCGACGAGCTCTACGAACGCCTCGGGCGCATCGCGCAGGTGCGGCCCACGGTCGACGTGCCGGCTGGCTCGCATGCGTACCTGCCCAACATCGTGCACGTGCTGGTTGCCGGCTACGAGAGCGAGACGCTCGTGCTGCGCCTGGACGCGGCGGGATTCGGCGTGTCGGGCGGCTCGGCATGTGCGTCGCATTCGCTCGAGCCAAGCCATGTGCTGCGTGCCATGGGCTTGTCCGCCGATGAGGCATACGGCGCCCTGCGCATCTCGTTTGGCCGCTTGACCACCGAAGAAGACCTGTCGCGTTTCGCCGCCGCGCTAACGGACTGTCTGAATGCGAAATAGTTGGACGCTTGCCTCAGAGGTGGACGTCCACCTCTGAGGCAAGCGTACACGTGGCATCGAGAAGGAGGCTGCAGAT
>CADAKR010000273.1 GCA_902788545.1 uncultured Coriobacteriaceae bacterium | reverse complement strand
GGGGGAGGCCGCAGCAGCCTCGTCCACCGAAGGCGAGGGCGCTGAAAAGCCCAAGCGCACCCGCACGCGCAAGGTCGCGACTGCCGAAGCCGCGCCCGCAGAGGCTGTCGAGCCCAAGCAGGATCAGCAGCGCCAGGGCGGCAACAACGGCAATGGTGGCAACGGTGGCAACGGTGGCGGCAACGGCCGCAACAAGAACAACCGCCACAACCGCCGCCAGCGCAACCGCGAGGTCGAGCCCAGCGTGTCGCGCGAGGAGCTGGAAGGGCTGAAGGTCGCCGAGCTGCGCGCCAAGGCCGCCGAGCTTGAAATCGACGCCACGGGCATGAAGAAGGCCGAGCTCGTCGACGCCGTCTTCGCCGCCAGCGTGCGCGCCGAGGGCTTCCGCGACGTCGAGGGCGTGCTCGACATCCTTTCCGACGGCTACGGCTTTTTGCGCTGCACGGGCTACTTGCCCGGCGAGAACGACTGCTACGTGGGCACGGCGCTGATCAAGCGCAACGGCCTGCGCAAGGGCGACTACGTGAAGGGCCAAACGCGCCCCGCCCGCGAAAACGAGAAGTTCGCGGCCATCCAGAAGATCACGCATGTGAACGGCGTGCCGCTCGAGCAGCTTGGCAACCGTCCGCGTTTCGCCGACCTGACGCCGGTCTACCCCGAAGAGCGCCTCATCATGGAGCACGGCCACAACACCGTGACCGCCCGCGTCATCGACTTGGTGGCGCCCATCGGCAAGGGCCAGCGCGGCCTGATCGTGTCGCCGCCGAAGGCCGGCAAGACCACCATCCTGAAGGACATCGCCGCGGCCATTCACGCGAACAATCCCGAGGTGCACCTGATGTGCCTGCTCGTCGACGAGCGCCCCGAGGAAGTCACCGACATGCAGCGTTCGATTCACGGCGAGGTCATCTCGTCGACGTTCGACATGCCGGCCGACAACCACATCGCCGTGGCCGAGATGGTCATCGAGCGTGCGAAGCGCCTGGTGGAAACGGGTGCCGACGTCGTCATCCTGCTCGACTCGATCACGCGCTTGGCGCGTGCGTACAACCTGGCGCAACCCGCGTCGGGCCGCGTGCTTTCCGGCGGCGTGGATTCCACGGCGCTCTACCCGCCCAAGCGCTTCCTGGGCGCGGCGCGCAACATCGAGAACGGCGGGTCGCTGACCATCCTGGCGTCTGCCCTCATCGAGACCGGCTCGAAGATGGACGAGGTCATCTTCGAGGAGTTCAAGGGCACGGGCAACATGGAGCTGCGCCTCGACCGCGCGCTGGCCGACCGCCGCATCTTCCCGGCCATCGATCCGGTCGCGTCGGGCACGCGCAAGGAAGACTTGCTGCTCGATCCGCAGATGGCGCCCATCATCTGGGCGGTGCGTCGCATTCTCGCCAACATGAACAACACCGAGCGCGCCATGGACATGCTGATCAAGTCCATCAAGCAGACCGACGACAACCAGGAGTTCTTGCTGCGCATGGCCCGCAAGGCCCAAAACAGCAAGACCGAAAGCCTGGAGTTGTAAACCCGCAACCAAAAGGACCAAAAGGGAAGTATCCCCTTTTGGTCCTTTTTGGCACAGGAGCTGCGCGTCACGAATCATTGACAGATTAATGTGGTGCAGGGGCATGCGCTAGAATGGTCTCGTTTTGCAAGCGTTCAGGACGGAGTTTCACATGCCGAACGACTACTGGAACCATACGCAGCCGACCGGGCAACAGCCTGCACAGTCCGCGCAACCGGCACAGCCTGCGCAACCGGCACAGCCCGCGCAGCCTGCGCAGCAGCAGCAATACCAGCAGTATCAGCAACCGCAGCCGCAGTTTGCGCCCCAGCCCCAGCCTCAACCGCAGTACGCTCCCTATCAGCAGCCGCCGCAGAAGAAATCGCGCGGCTGGATCGTAGCCATCGTCATCATCGTGTGCCTGTTCGCCTTCACGGCGTTCTGCGTGAAGATGTGCACGGATTCGGTCAGCTCGCTTGGCGGGAAGAGCGGCTCGTCGCTCGACGGCCTGACTGGCGATGCCATCGCCATCATCACGCTCGACGGCACCATCCAATACGACAATTCCGCTTGCAGCCCCGAGGGCCTCAAGGAGCTGCTCGACGAGGCCGAGGACGACAGCCGCATTAAGGCCGTCGTGCTGCGCGTGAATTCGGGCGGCGGCACCGCCACGGCCGGCGAGGAGATGGCCGAGTACGTGCGCCAGTTCGCCCAGGTCAAGCCCATCGTC
Organism: uncultured Coriobacteriaceae bacterium; assembly: GCA_902788545.1. Lineage (GTDB taxonomy): Bacteria > Actinomycetota > Coriobacteriia > Coriobacteriales > Eggerthellaceae > UBA9715. The sequence continues at coordinate 297 of CADAKR010000273.1, read as the reverse complement.
GTATCCAGCGCGGCGATCAACGCGTCGGCCGCTTACGAGATCTCGTCGCAAGCCGACTACATCTTCGTTGCGAAATCGACCGAGATCGGCGCCATCGGCACGGCCATGCAGCTGACCGACATCTCCGGCCTGCTCGACATGCTGGGCGTGAACATGGAGGTCATCACGTCGGCCGACGAGAAGGACTCGTCGTATGGCTACCGCGCGCTGACCGATCAGGAGCGTGAGGAATACCAGCGCATGGTCGACCAGATCAACGAAGTGTTCGTGCAGAACGTGGCCGACGGCCGCGGCATG
>CADAKR010000272.1 GCA_902788545.1 uncultured Coriobacteriaceae bacterium | reverse complement strand
CGACTACATATACGGCACGCTTTCGAATTCCGACGGCGAGTACCCGCTCGATTATGCGGCCATGGTGGCGTCGGGCAAGCAGTTCATCATCGTGACGACCGGCGCCGACAACGGCCTTCCGGTCTACTTCACGCTCGACGACATGTCCCAAGACGACTACGCGCCCGTCAAGGCGTCTTCGGCGCTTCCCATCGTGAACAAGCCCTATCCCGTGCACGGCCGCCCGTGTTACGACGGCGGCTTGTCCGACCCCATCCCCGTGAAGAAGGCGCTCGACGCCGGCTGCGAGAAGGTGGTCGTGGTGCTCACGCGGCCGCGCGATTATTACCGGTCGCCCGATGACGACATGCATTTCGTCCGCATGCTGTGGCCCAAGCACCCGCGCATCGCCATGGCGCTGGCTAATCGCGCGGGCCTGTACAACTGGCAGCTCGACTTGGCGAAGAAATACGAGCGCGAAGGCAAGGTGCTCATTGTGGCGCCTGACGACATCGGCGAGATGGGCACGCTGACCAAGGACGTCGACGCCATCGAGGAGTTCCTCGGTTAGCCACCGGTCGCGCCTTGCGTCAGGCAAGCAGCTTCGCCAGCTTGCCGTTCGCGACGAGCGTGACGCGTTGGGTGGCGCGCGAAATGGCCGTGTACAGACGGTGGCGGCGGACCGGCTCGTCGGGGAACGCGCCTTCCTGCACGTCGGGCACGATGACGTGGTCGAATTCCAGGCCCTTGGCCAACTTCACGTCCATGAGCACCACGCCGCGCTGAGGCAGCGTGCCATCGGCGGGAACCACGACAATCGGCTCGCCGGCAAGCAGCTTGGCCAGCTGCTTGGCCCGCGATCGGCTGTTGGCGATGAGTGCCGTCAGGCAATCTTGCCGGGCAGCCTTGCGCACGGTTTCGCGCAGCGCCTCTTCGTAGGCGGTCCTATCGGCGCATTCGATTATCTCGGGCATCGTGCCGGGGCGCTGGACCGACGAGGCTTCCAGCTGCTGGTCGGGTGGCAAAAGCCTCGAGAACAGCGCGGTTATTTCGGGGGATGACCGGTAGCTGATCATGAGCGCGCATTCGTCCACGTTGCCTTTCAGGTCGCTGAACAGGTCGCGGATCTGCGCGAATGAGGCGGTCCCGTCGTTCACGGCCTGGTTCTCGTCGCCGAGCAGCAGGAAATGGGCGTTCGCGAAGTAGCGTGCCAAGACGGCGAGCTGCGTGACCGTGTAGTCTTGCACCTCGTCGACCATGACGTAGCGCCCGCCGCGCTCGCCGCCGCCAACAAGCGCCAGCTTCAGGTAGAGGAATTCCACCGCGTCGAGCGTTTCGCGCCCGAGCACGCGCATGCCGATGCGGTCGAGCCGCAACCATGCGCCCTGCTCGATGGCCTCCATGACCGGCTGGTAGCGCAATGTCAGCCACTGACGGGTGTAGGCGGTCATTTCCTCCTCGTCGAGCGGGGCCAGTTGCTGGCCGAACAGGCGGATCTGCTCTTCGTCGGACAGGTCCATGACGCGCTCGCGCGTCTCGTCGTCCTTCGAGAGGCGTATGATGCGTTGCGCGAGCTTGTCCTTGAGGTCCTCGATGGCCAGCGTGCACCGATGCGTTCCCATGGGAAGGTATGCGTACTTGTCCATCGAGGCGCGAACGGAATGCGCCGCGATGACGCGTTCGTCTTCGACCTTCAGGTCGCAATAGTCGCTCGCCTCGAGCTGAAGCGTGGGCACGAGCTCGTCGATGCGGCGAAGCGTTTCGATGTTGGCATCGCGCGCCACGCCGCGGCCCGTCAGGCCCAATCGCGCCATCAGGGTGTCCCACGTCAGGATTTGCGGGTTCGATTCTCCCATGTCGGGTAGCACGTTGTCGATGTAGCGGCCGAACACGGGGTTGGGTGTGAGCAGGAACACGTCGGAGGGCACAAGCGTGTCGCGCTCGGTGTAGAACAGGTACGCGATGCGCTGAAGCAGCACCGACGTCTTGCCCGAACCGGCGATGCCATGCACCAGCAGCGCGGGCACGTCGGCGTGGCGGATGACGCGGTTCTGCTCTTTCTGGATGGTGGTCGTGATGGCTTGCAGCTGCGCAGTGCGGCGTTTGGCGAGCGAAGCCAGCAAAAGCGGGTCCTCGATGGCCACGGTGGTGTCGAAATACGACTTCAGGTGGTCGCGTTCGATGTCGAACTGGCGGCGCAGCTGAAGCTCGACTTCGATCGTGCGGCCATTTGCCTCGTACGATGTGGCGCCGTTGGCCTGGTTGTAGTAGACCTCGGCCACGGGACTGCGCCAGTCAACGATGAAGTGGCGGCGCTTCTCGTCGGTCATGCCCGCCGCGCCGATGTAGATGTCTTTTGGCTCGTCGGCGTGCGGGAACTGCAGGCGCACTTTCGCGAAATACGGCCGCCTCATGAGCAGCTGGGCGCGGCGCAGCTTCTCCTCGTTGATGTCGGCAGTCAGGTTGTAGCTTTCGATGATGCGGTTCATGGCCTCCAGTTCCGCCAGCGTCTCCAGTTGGATGTCGCGCGCGAAATCGCGGGTCATCTCG
>CADAKR010000271.1 GCA_902788545.1 uncultured Coriobacteriaceae bacterium | reverse complement strand
GAGTGCAGTATGCGATTGCGCGGGGCTGATCAGCCCGATGCTGCCGATCGCCCGGTTGTCTTCTTTCAGGCACACCGCGTAGGTCTCGTCGGCGGACAGTACGTCACGGATAATCTCGCGGCTGTTTTCGACCGACGTGTGCGGCGGCCATCCTGCGATGGGGCCAACAGCCGGGTCTTTTGCGTATTCGCAGAGGCTTTCCGCATCGTCCTCTTCCCAGGGGCGCAGTATCAGCCGCTCTGTTTGGAGCGTCAGCCGCTCAGGTTCGATTGTCATAAACTGCTCCGTTCGGGTATCATGCTTGCGATTCGTGGCGGATCATCATGACGGCAGCAAGCGTCTGCAAGATGCCTAAGGCCAGGTAGAAGACGGAGATGCCGTTCGGGATGATGAGCATCTCGGTGACGGTCCAGCATATGAGCAGGATGCCGGCCACAAGGCACGCACGGTGCCACGGTGCGGCGCCCTTGCGGCGCATGACGAGGGCGACGATGTTGGACACGCCGTTTACCAGGAACAGCGCCAGCCCCGGCCAGAAATGGCTCGTGAAGAACACGTCGTGGAACGGAAACGGGTCGTAGATGGAAAGCGGCATCCAGTCGTTCCACGAAAGCGGCAGGTCGACCAGCGCGCTCAGCATCATCCATATGCCGCAGACAGGCGCGCAAATTCCGTTGAACCAGTTCATGAACAGGGAGAAACCCCGGCATATCTTTTGCATCTCGCACTCCTATTTCGCGGGCTTTTTCGCGACCAGTTCCTTGAACAGGGCGTCGCGGTCGAAATCCCCGGCCGGCAGCCCCGGGATCTCCTTGTACGCTTTGCAGATCGACAGGCTGATTTCGGTGCCCACAGCCAGCATCTCCTCGTCGGTGTAAGGGCAGTCGTCGGTCACGACCAGCGTCGCAAAGCCGAAGGCGACGATCCATATGTCACGGAAATAGCAGTCCGCCGAGTAAGCGTCCATGTTGTAGGTCTTCATGAGCGATTCGCGTGCCAAATCCTGCGAGTAGCGCAGCGCTTCGATGGCGCCGCGCGATTCGGCGCTCGGAGGCGTGAGGAACAGCAGCTTGTAGAGCTCGGGCTCTTCGCGTGCGAAGGACAGATAGTGGCGCCAAAGGCCGAGGAAGGGGATGGGCTCGGACAGGCCGCGTTCGACATAGGACCGGTAGAGCACGCGTGCGTACTCGTAAACCGCTTCCTTCAGCTCATCCATCGTGTCGAAGTAGGTGAATATGGGCCGTGTGGAAACGCCGAGCTTGGCGGCTACATCGCGCGCCGTCACAGCTTGGGCGCCCTTCTCGCGTGCGACGTCCGCGGCGGCGGCGACGATCTCCTCTTTCTGAAACTTCACTTTCGGTGGCATGGGCGGGCCTTTCATTGTCAACACTTGTTATGCAACAAGTGTATTCTATCATAAGTCTGGTGTTCGGAACTCGGTGGTGCCGGGGATAAAGCCGCGGACTGCCCTGCGCCGTTTTAGCGAGCTGCGCCTATCGAGGCTTGCCCGCTGGATTTGGAATCCAGCGCGCGGACGCTCTTCGAGAGGCCCAAGGCCGCGGCGAGCACGATGATGATGGCGCCGTCGATGCAGAAGAACATCGGCGTGCCCGTAACCTCTGCGATGATGCCGCCAAGCGCTGTTCCCGCCGGGATGGCCAGGCCGCTGAGCGCGGTGTAGAGGCCCATCACGCGGCCGAGCTTCTCGTCGGGAATGCCCTTTTGCAGAAGCGTCATGAGCGGGGCGTTGAACCAGGCGCATGCGATGGCCAAAAGCCCGATGCACCCGACGAACAGCCAGAAGCCCTCGGCGGGGATCAAACCCGCCACGAACGCGCCTGCGCCGACCACGAATGCTGCCACGACGATGATGCGCGTGAGCTTGCGCTGCGGGTTGACCACCATGAGGATGAGCGATCCCACGAGCAAGCCGATGCCCATGACCGCCGCAAGCAGCGATGCTGCGAAGCCGTCGCCTCCGAAGTGACTGTACACCATGAGCGGCAGGAGCGAATCGATCGGGCCATACGCCAGCAGTCCGAGCGACACGCCAACGACCAGCACGAGCAGGCCGCGCTGGTCGGCTAGGGCGAAGGCGCCTTCCTTAAGGCTGGCCCATGCGCCGTTGTTCTCGTGCGAGCCATGATCGCGGGGGATCTTGGCGAGCAGCATCGTGACGGCAGCTGCTGCGGCGCCGATGAAGCCCAGCAAGACCGTCGATTGCAGGCCAAAGTTCGCGTAGAGCAGGATGCCGAGCGCAGGGCCGGCGATCATCGACAGGCTGCCCAGCATCGTGTCCATGCTGTTGATGCGCACCAGATGGCGTTCGGGCACGAGCATGGGCATGGTCGCGTTGTAGGCGGGCGTGCGAAAGCCCGATGCGAAGCCGAATGCGGCGCAGTACAGCGCGACCGCCAAGAAGCTGGGGCCTGCGATGGCGATCCAGGCGGCGAGCGCCAAACTGATGAGCGCCATGAACGAATCGCATGCGATGATGATGGCCTTGCGGTTGAGCTTGTCTGCCACCACGCCTCCAAACG
>CADAKR010000270.1 GCA_902788545.1 uncultured Coriobacteriaceae bacterium | reverse complement strand
GCTTAAGAAACCCCTCTGCCGAGCGCGACACGGCAGAGGGGTTTAGCATGTTTAGCTGGGGAAATGTGCACTTCGGACGCCCTTTCGTCATTCCCACTCGACGGTCCCTGGCGGCTTGGGAGTGCAATCGTACACCACGCGGTTCACGCCCGGCACTTCGGCGACGATGCGGCTCGAAATCTTTCCCAGCACGTCGTAGGGCAGTTTCGCCCAGTCGGCGGTCATGGCGTCGGTGCTTTCCACGGCGCGCACGATGACGGGGCGCTGGTAGGTGCGCTCGTCGCCCATGACGCCGACGCTCTTGATGTCGGGCAGCACGGCGAAGTACTGCCAGCAGCTATGTTCGCTGTTGCGCTCGCCGGTTTCCTCGAAGAGGCGTGCGTTGTAGGCGTCGAGCTCCTCGCGCACGACGGCGTCGGCGTTCTTCAGGATCTCCAGCTTCTCGGGCGTCACGTCGCCGATGATGCGAATGGCCAATCCCGGGCCGGGGAAGGGCTGGCGCCAGACGATGTGGTCGGGAAGGCCAAGCGCGGTTCCCAAGGCGCGCACCTCGTCCTTGAAGAAATGGTCGAGAGGCTCGATGAGGTCGAACGACACGCCCTCGGGGAAGGGGATGAGGTTGTGGTGGCTCTTGATGGTCGAGGCCTTGCCGCCTGTTTTGCGGGCGCCGCTCTCGATGATGTCGGGGTAGATCGTGCCCTGGGCGAGGAACTTCACGCCGCCCGTCTGCTGGGCGACCGCGAAGAACTCCTCCCAGAACTGCGTGCCGATGATCTTGCGCTTCTGCTCGGGGTCGGTAACGCCCGCGAGCAGCTTCGCATAGCGCTCCTCTGCGTGCACGTGCACGAAGTCGACGTCGAACTGCTTGGTGAAGACTTCCTCCACCTCTTCGGGCTCGTTCTTGCGCAAAAGCCCGTGGTTCACGAACACGCAGGTCAGCTGCTTGCCGATGGCGCGGGAGAGGAGCGCGCCGACCACGCTCGAGTCCACGCCGCCCGAAAGGCCCAGGATGACGCGATCGCTGCCGACTTTGGCGCGTACCTCGTCGACGAGCGAGTCGATGAGGTTGTCCATGCTCCAAGAGGGCTCAAGCCCGCAGATGCCGAACAGGAAGTTGGAAAGCATCTGCGTGCCGTACGTGGTATGGCGCACTTCGGGATGGAATTGGGTGGCGTAGAGGTTGCGCTCGGCGCATTCCATCGAGGCAACCGGGCACACGCCGGTGCTGGATGTGATGGTGAAGCCGTCGGGCACCTTCGCTACCGAGTCGCGGTGGCTCATCCACACGGTCTGCTCGTCGGGCGTGCCGTCGAGCAGGTGGGAGGGGGAGACGCGCGTGATGGTCGCCGGGCCGTATTCGCCAACCTCGGTGTGGCCGACGACGCCACCGAGCGTCTTGGCCATGATTTGCTGGCCGTAGCAAAAGCCCAGGACGGGAACGCCAAGGTCGAAGACGGCCGAATCGACCTGCGGCGCATCGTCGGCGTACACGCTGGCGGGTCCGCCGGAAAGGATGATGGCCGAAGGCTCGGCGGCGGCTATCTCGTCGGCCGGCGCGTCGCAGGGCATGATTTCCGAATACACGCGCAGGTCGCGCACGCGCCTTGCGATGAGCTGTCCGTATTGCGCGCCGAAATCGAGCACGATGACTTTCTGCATGGGCGGTCTCCTAAAAAAGAAATGCGGCACCGGATTTGTTCTTGGTGCCGCATTGTATCCGTTGCGGTTTTCGATTCTGTTAATTCGTGCGCTTGCGGGCTGATGGCCGATCGCCGCTCGACGGCCTGCTTCCAGCGGATGGGCGTCCTCTCGACGAGCCTCGGTCCACCGAGGCGCGCTGTCCTGAAGCCGAGGGGCGGTCGGAAGCGGAGCGGCGGCTGGGCTGCGAGCTGCGCCGCGAAGAGGAGTCGCGGCCCGACGACTGCTCGCCATCCGAAGAAGCGCCGCGCCTCGAAGCGGGCTGCGGATTCGAGACCTTGCCGTTCTCGTATTTGTTGAACACGAACGGCGCAACGAAAATGCCCACGATGACCACGATCAGCAAGGCGAACAGCTTAGCCCAGTTATAGGGGAGGATAGCCTTGAAGATGAAATCGCAGGCGACGTAGGCGATGCCCACCAAGACGACGCCGATGCCGAAGCGGATCAGGCGGGTGCGCATGTCGATCCCCTCGGTCGTGAAATCCACGAGCCTGCGCTCGAGCACCCATGCGATGGCCATGCCGATCATGATGCCGGCTGCCTCGAAGCTGCCCTTCTGCATGGTGACCGGATCGACAAGCAGCTCGCCGTTCACATAGTCCATGGGGTAGGGCTTCAGCATGACGAACGCAACCGAGGCAATGCTCACGACGATCACGATGGCCGCGACGATCAGGTCCTTGTTGTGGCCGGGCATCATCGCGTCCCAGCGGTCCATCCAGTTGAGGAACAGCTGCGTGAGGGCAATCGTCACGATGCCGATGAGCAGGCCGACAATCACGTCTTGCGGAGTGTGCACGCCCAGGAAGATACGCGCGAACATCATGAGCAAGATGACTGCGA
>CADAKR010000269.1 GCA_902788545.1 uncultured Coriobacteriaceae bacterium | reverse complement strand
GCTTCTCCCCTTCAAGTCCGACATGACAAATGTCATGATTTCTTAATTCGTCCTTGACAGCCCCCTTGTGGCAGAGTAGCATCTCCCAAAACGTAACACTTGTTGCATAACAGTTGATACCTTGTGTTTAAGCAACGGGAAGAGGAGATCAGAATCATGCTGCGCATTGAGCACCTCACGAAGACGTTTGGGAAGAAAACGGCCGTCGACGACCTGACGCTGCACATCGCGCCGGGCGAGATCTGCGGGTTCATCGGGCCAAACGGCGCAGGCAAGACCACGACGCTCAAAAGCGTCATTGGCATCCAGTCTATCGACGAAGGCGAGATCCTCATCAACGGCGTCTCGGTGGCAGACGATCCGCTGACTTGCAAGATGCAAACCGCCTACCTGCCCGACAACCCCGACCTGTACGACTACATGACAGGCGCTGCATACCTGAACTTCATCGCCGACATCTTCGGCATCCCTGGCAACGTGCGCCGCGAGCGCATCGCGAAGTACGCCGGCTTGTTCGAGCTGACCTGCGCCCTGCCCCAGCAAATCTCGTCGTACTCGCACGGCATGAAGCAAAAGCTCGCGCTCATCTCCGCCTTGATACACTCCCCCAGGCTCATCCTGATGGACGAGCCGTTCGTCGGCCTCGACCCGAAAGCCGCCCACACCCTGAAAACCCTGATGCGCGAGCATTGCGACAAAGGCGGCGCGATCTTCTTCTCGACCCACGTGCTCGAGGTTGCCGAGAAGCTGTGCGACAAGGTGGCAATCATTCAAGCTGGCAAGCTGGTCAAGTACGGCACGATGGACGAAGTGCGCGGCGACGACAGCTTGGAGGACACGTTCTTGGAGCTCGCCGAAAGGAGAGTGGCGTAAAGTGCTGAAAGCGCTCATGAGAAAACAGCTCATGGAGCTGTTCCAGACGTACTTCGTCGATCGCAAAACCGGCAAAGCCCGCACCCGCGCGGCAACCACGCGCTTGGCGATTATCGCCTTGCTGCTGTTCGTCGCTTTGGGCTATATGTTCTTCTGCATTTCTGCAGGCATGGGCACGGCGGTGCTCGGCAACGGCGTCGACTGGCTCTACTTCGCCGTCATGGCACTGGCTGCCATGACATTCGGCGTGTTCGGCAGCGTGTTCAACACGTACGCGAGCCTGTACCTGCCCAAGGACAACGACCTGCTGATGTCGCTGCCCATCCCCACGCATGCGCTCGTGCTTTCGCGCGTAGCCGGCGTGTACGCGACGAGCCTGCTGTACAGCGCGTGGATCTGGATTCCCGCCGTGCTCGCGTACTTCGCGCTTGCGGCAGGCGGGATGGCGTCGATAACGGTGGCGGGCGTCGTGGCGTGCCTGCTGCTGACGTTCGTGCTGGCACTGTTCGTGGCGGTGCTCGCATGCCTGCTCGGTTGGGTCGTGGCGCTCATCGCCTCGAAGGCCAGGGGAAAGAGCTTCGTCACGGTGCTATGCAGCCTGGCCGTCCTCGGCATCTACTGGCTCGCCTACTTCCGCCTGGTCGACGCGATGAACTATGCGGCTGAGCACATTGCCGAAACGGGGTCGGTCGTGCAATCGTGGCTTCATTACTCCTGCCTGTTCGGTTTCGCGGCACAAGGCGACCTCGTCGCGCTGTTGCTCGTAACGCTCATCACGGCAGCGCTCGGTGCGGGTTGCTTCTTCTTGCTCGTGAAGTCGTTCGGCGGGATCGCCACATCTACGGGCGCCTCCGCCGAGAAGCCGCGCAAGGGGAAAGCCTTCCGCGCCGCCACGCCCCGTTTGGCATTGCTGAAGCGCGAGCTTGACCACTTCGCATCTTCCCCCACCTGGATGCTCAACTGCGGTTTCGGGCTGCTGTTGCTGCCAGTGGGAGGCATTGCGGCGCTCATCATGCAAGATCAGCTTCGTGCGACAGTCGCGCAGATCGTGCTTGAGACGCCGGGGATCGAAACGCTCATCCCCGTGCTGTTGTTCGCCGCGTTGGCAACGGTCGTGTCTGTGAACGCAATCACCTGCGCGGCCGTGTCCCTCGAGGGCAAGAGCCTGTGGGTTTTGCAGTCGCTGCCCGTGAGCCCCTGGGAAGCGTTGCGTGCGAAGGCGAACATGGCCGCCTTGTTGAACGGCACCGCCGTGCTGTTCGCGGCAGTCACCATAGGCATTGCACTTGGGCTTGATGCATGGGCGATCGCGCTCGTAGGCGCAGCTTGCGTGCTGTACGCGTGGCTGCATGCGTATTTTGGGCTGGCAATCGACCTGCGTAACGCCAACCTCTCCTGGACGGATGACTCGGTTCCCGTGAAGCGCAGCATAAGCACGTTGCTGTCCCTGCTTGGCGGGTGGGCGTTCTGCGGTCTGGCTGCCCTCGCCGGTTACTTCCTGTGCGCGCCCGTCGGGTGCGCTCCAGTGCTCATCGGGCTTGCAGCGATCGTTGCGGCAATTGCCGCGGTTCTGAGAACCTGGCTTAAAACCCAAGGAGCCCGGCAGTTCGCCACGCTGTAAGCAATCGCAGGGATAATAAGGCCTCAAAACCAGTTCATAAAACTCATTTCGGAAAA
>CADAKR010000268.1 GCA_902788545.1 uncultured Coriobacteriaceae bacterium | reverse complement strand
ACCGGGTGCACGCCCTGGCCCCACAGATCGCCTGCGGGCACCAGCTCGACGAGCTCGTCGTCGATGTGCAGGTAAACGGGCTCGGCCGCCTTGCCCTCGAAGATGATGCCGTCATAGCCGGCGTACTTCAGCTCGGGGCCGAAATGCCCGCCGGAGTTCGCCGCGCCGATGATGCCGGTCAGCGGAGCCTTGGAGACAACCTCGTAGCGGCCAGCCGAGCACGCGGCAGTGCCGGTGAGCGGGCCGGTCATGAAGATGAGCTTGTTCTCGGGGGAGAGCGGGTCGATCTTCGGGTCGACTTCGTTGCAGTAATACTTGGTGCCCAGACCGCGTGCGCCGACGAAGTCCTTGGCATCCTGCATGTTGAGCGGTTCCTTCTTGATGGTGCCCTCGGTCAGGTTGACGCGAAGGATGGTGCCCATCCAGCCATTTCCCTGAGTCATTATGCACACACCTCCTCGACAGCCGCCTTAAGTTTGTCAGCAGCGATCTTCTTCTTGTCGGGGACCTCGGCAGGGTCGACGACCGAGATCGCGCCCGTCGGGCAGTGCACGGCGCACCAGGTTTCGCCGTCGCACATATCGCACTTGAAGATCTTCTTCTTGGCAACCGAATACGACACGTTGCCGAGCGGGCAAGCGCTGACGCACATCTTGCACACGATGCATTTGCTGGCGTCGTGCGCGATGACGCCGTCTGCGTTGCGCTTGAGCGCGCCCGTCGGGCAGATCGCGGCACAGCAGGCCTCGTCGCACTGCATGCACATGATGGGAACCGTGATAGCTGCTTCCTCGTAGTGGAACACGCTGACGTTGCTCAAGCGGGGATTGAACTCCTCATTGTGCTTGAACGAGCAGACGAGCTCGCACGTGCGGCAGCTGACGCACTTCTTCGGGTCTACGACTAGCTGTTTAGCCATAGAACGCCCCTTCCTCTCGTTTTACACCCACCATCATTCAATCATGGGAATTAGGCAGAAACACCGTGAGCTTTGAATTAACCATGGTGAACTTGACCGTTTCAACCTGATTTAGGCATACAATTAGGCAGAAAGGGTATTGGGTTTCTGCCTAATGAAGGAGGCGCAGGGTCATGCGCACATTCGATTACCGGCATCTGCCGCAGAACCTGTTCGATGGCAAGGTGGGCGATGCCAACGTCCGGCTTTACGAAGACCGCGGCAAGCTTGAACTGCTCAAGTCCACGCATGCCGAGCAGTTGTCGGCACTGCGCGATCAGGCTCACTTCGACAACGTCGACGCGTCGACGAGGGTGGAGGGACTGTACGTGGACGCCGCCCGTGTACGGAGCCTTGTCAAGGGCGCCGAGCCGCTTGGCGAAACCGAAGCGCAGATAGTCGGCTATTCGAACGCATTGCGTTTCATCGAAGACCACTCCGACAAGTTCGACTTGTCCACGAAGGTGATTCTCGGCTTGCACGAGGAGCTGTACGCTCACCGCGACATGGGGCGCAAAAGCCGCTACCGCAAGAAGGACTACATGTACGTGCAGGTCGACGGGCATCCTCAGGCAATGCCGGTCAGCCCCATCTCCGCGTTCGAGACGCCGCTCGTGCTCGGCAGCGCTTGCGACAACCTGGCGGACGCGTTTAACGCAGACGCCTGCAGCCCGCTTATCCTGAACGCGGTGTTCACGGTAGACTTCCTCTGCATTCGCCCGTTCGACGAGGGCAATGGCCGCATATCGCGCCTGTTCGCCGACCTCATGCTCATGAAGGCGGGCTTCGACGTGGCGCGCTACATCAGCATCGACCGCATCATCGAGCAATCGGCCATGGATTACTACGACGCGTTGAACGCCTGCGTGGAGAGGTGGGACCGCGCTCAGAACGACTACAGGCCCTACGCCCTGTACTGGCTGGCCGTCGTGCACGAGGCGTACCGCCAGCTGTTCGCGAAGGTGGAGCTGAGCGCAACTCCGGCAAGCGGCAAGTCCGAACGCGTGCGCCTGTTCGTGGAGCAATCCGCAACGCCGGTGACCAAACGGCAGCTTCGCGAGGCGTTGCCCGACATCAGCGAGGCGACGATCGAGTCAGCGCTCGGCAAGATGGTGAAAGACGGCGCGGTTGAGAAGCTCGGCGCGGGCCGCTCGACTTCGTATCAGTGGATACAGCGCTAGGCGACAGCTAAGAGTGTAGTAGACTCTTGTGGCCAACCGAATTCGAAAGGATGAACACATGAGCAACGAAGGCAAGCAGGTCAAGGTGCATTACGTCGGCACGCTCGACGACGGCACGAAGTTCGATTCCTCGCGCGACCGCGGAGAGCCCCTCGCGTTCACGTGCATGGCCGGCCAGATGATCCCCGGATTCGATGCCGCCGTGCGCGACATGGAAGTCGGCCAGGTCATCAACGTGCGCATTCCCGCCGCCGAGGCGTATGGAGAGCGCGATGACGACCGTGTCGCCAAGATCGAGCGCGCAATGCTGCCGGGTATCGAGACCGTGCCCATCGGCGCGTATATCCGCTTGCAGACGGTCGATGGCACGCCCATGCCCTGCCGCGTGGTGGAACTCGACGACACGCATGTGAC
>CADAKR010000267.1 GCA_902788545.1 uncultured Coriobacteriaceae bacterium | reverse complement strand
TGTACACCATGGCGAGAAAGATAAGGGCGAAGCTGATCATGGAGCTTCGCGAGCAGGGGCTGTCGAGGAGGAAGATAGCCACGACGCGGCACATGTCGATGGAATCGGTGTGCGACGTGTTCGACATCGCGGCCGAGCGCGGCATCGGCTGGGACGACGTCAAGGATATGACAGATGACGACGTCTACCGCCTCTTCTACCCTGACAAGCACGTCCACGAGAGCGTGTTCGAGGAACCCGACTGGGGCTACGTCCACAAGGAGATGGCAAAGGTCGGCGTCAACCTCCGGCTACTTCACGACGAGTACAAGGAGAAATGCCGCCGGACCGGCAAGGTGGCCATGGGCTACACCAAGTTCTGCGACGACTACGGCGGCTGGGCGGCCGCCAACAACCTCACGAAGCGCATCGAGCACAAGGCCGGCCAGTCGTGCGAGGTCGACTGGTCGGGTCCGACCGTCGGCAAGGGGCTGGTGGATCCCACGACCGGCGAGGTGTCCAAGATCTACCTGTTCGTCGGCGTGCTGCCCTTCAGCCAGAAGGCGTACTTCGAGCCGACGCTGGACATGAAGGAGCGCACCTGGCTGCGCTGCCACGTGCACATGTTCGAGTTCTGGGGCGGCATCCCCGAGCGGACCGTTTGCGATAATTTGAAGACCGGCGTGATCAAGCACCCGCGCGAGGGCGAGGTCGTGCTCAACGACGCGTACGAGGCGCTCGGCGAGCACTACATGACCGCCATCATGCCCGCCCAGGTCAGGAAGCCCAAGCAGAAGGCCTCCGCCGAGGGCACCGTCCGGGACGCGGCTACTTGGGTGATAGCCCAGCTCAGGAACGAGGCATTCGCCACCATCGAGGACGCCCGCGCGGCGGTCCGGCGATGCCTCGACGCCTACAACGCGCACCCGTTCCAGAAGCGCGAGGGCAGCCGCGATTCGGTGTTCGCGGAGGCCGAGGCCGCCGAGCTCAGGCCGCTCCCCGACGTCCGCTACGACGTCGCCGAATGGGTCTACAACCGCTCGGTCAACCTCGACTTCCACGTCGTGTACGCCAAGAACCGCTACTCCGCGCCCCACCGCTACGTCGGGCGCAAGGTCGACCTGCGGGTCGGCGAGTCCACGCTGTCAATCTACCATGCGGGCGAGCGCATCGCCACCCATCGCCTGCTGCCGCCGTACGTGCGCAACGGATACTCGACCGACGAGTCGCACATGCCCGAGGCGTTCATGAAACCCGAGTGGGACGACGTGCGCATAAAGGGCTGGGCCAAGCGCGTCGGCCCGAACTGCGCGGCCGTCGTCGAGCGCATCTTCGACCGCGTCAAGGTCAAGGAGCAGGCGTACAACCCGGCGCTTTCCGTGCTCAACCTGTCCAAGAAGCACGGCGAGGAGCGGCTGGAGGCCGCGTGCGCCCATGCGCTCCCGAAACTGAACTCGCCGCGCTACAAGCACCTGAAGGCGATCCTCGACTCCAACCTCGACGGCCCGACGGCGCAGACGCCGACGCGGAAGAAGCCGGATGGCGGGCCGGGATCCGGGCCCAAGGGCCACGTGCGCGGCGCCGACTACTACAGGGACTAAGGGGCTTGCCATGATAGACGAGGAAACCAGGAGGAAGCTGCGCGAGCTGAACATGGGCGAGATGGTCGAGGCGCTCGACCTGCAGGAATCCGATAAGACGACCATGGCGGTGCCGTTCGACGAGCGGGTGCGCATGATGGTCGACTACGCCTACGAGGCCAAGTACGCCTCGAGCGTGAAGCGGCTGGTGCAGCGCGCCAGGCTGCGCTTCCCGGATGCGGAGATGGGCGAGATGATATACGACGGGCGCGGCATCGACGGCGTCCTCATCCGCGAGGCGGGCACCTGCCAGTTCATGGAATCGGCATCCAACGTGGTGATAGAGGGATGCACCGGGACCGGCAAGAGCTACCTTGCTTGCTGCCTGGCCAAACAGGCCTGCAGGAAGCGCAGGAGCGCCCGGTACGTGAGGCTTCCCGACCTGCTGATGGAACGCGACGAGCTCGCCGCCACCGAGCGGTCGAACGCCAAGATCCTGAAGAAGTACGCGCGCTACGAGGTCTTGGTCTTGGACGAATGGCTCACCGAGGACGTGAACGACGTCGACATCTCCTTCCTGTTCGAGCTGATCGAGCGGCGCTATGCGGCGAAGTCGACCGTTCTGTGCACCCAGTACACGCCAGCCGAGTGGCACGTGCGCCTCGGGAGCGGCGTGCAAGCCGATGCGATGGTCGATCGCCTAGTCCACGGATCCATACGAATCGACCTTGGGGACGTCAACGTACGAAAGCTGCTCGCCGATAGGAAGTGACGATACGCTTCGGCGAAACGGGTGATACCCAAACGGCGTGAGCGCCGATACGCAAACCGCGAAATGGGCGGTGCTCACGCCGCGTAATAATCACTCAACATGGCATTCACCTCGTGATTTGTATTTTTCCAACCTATATGCGGTGATTATAGCGTATCTTTCCAACCTCAAATAGTCCCGATTCACGCATCTTTCAACCCGAATAGATTGGGCTGTAATTTCTTTA
>CADAKR010000266.1 GCA_902788545.1 uncultured Coriobacteriaceae bacterium | reverse complement strand
CCATATTGGGAACGCACGCGCTTGATCTCGTCGGCGACCATGTCGCATGCCTCGTCCCAGCTGATGCGCACGAACTTGGACTTGCCGCGATTCTGAGCGTTGACCTTGTCTGGATCGCCACCAGGTTCCCAGTCAACACGCTTGAGCGGGTACTTTACGCGATTGTTCGAGTAGATGCGCTTTTTGTAAGCGAGCGACTGGTACGGAGGTGCCGTTTTCACGGGGCACTTCAGCGTTTTGCCACGCGCCGTGAACGACCACAAGTGGCCTTCGAGCTCCTCCTCTGTGTATTCGTCGGTATAGCGGATCGGCCTAATGCGAACGACTTTGCCGTTCTTGGAATCGATAGCCGACAGTTCGCCGCCGGTGCCGCCACATGCCATACCGCGGTAAATCGTGGTTTCTGGCTCCTGCCACGGGCCGTCGGGCATCTTCTGATCTGCCATGAACCTCTCCCCTCTCTTTCTTCTTCCGTTTCCAATAGAAACCTCCGAAGTTACTGTATTGCGCTAGGGGAGTAAGCCTCAATTCCCAAAGGGGCGGGTTCACCGGACTCGAAACCACATTTTCGGGTGAGGAGCGAAGACGGGGTGACAAACAGCTGCTACTGTGTCGCAAAACCGGCTTTATTGCTTCTCACCGTGAACATGGCCACAGTCGCATTCGTCGTCGTGGCGAACGCCAAGCGCCTGTTTGCATCCACATTCGTCCTCTCGGTAGAAGTCCTCATGCTCGATGGCGCCTTGACCAGGGCTCATGACGTTGAGCACGTCGATTTTGAATGTGAGGTCTTGACCTGCTAGCTCGTGGTTGTAATCGAAGGTGACCAGGCCATCTTCGATGCTCTCAACCTTGACGCGCAAAGGCCCGGCGTCGGTGTTGAATACCACGAAATCGCCCACGGGCAACTCGAGCGCATTCGGAAACTCGTTCTCGGGCACGCGCTCTTTCAAACTGGCATCGTATTCGCCATATGCGTCTTTTGCCGGAATCGTCACCACTTTGCGATCACCCGGCTGCATGCCGATAATCGCCTGTTCCATCGAAGGAAGGATTTCGTGCTTCCCGATGGTGATTTCCATGGGCGTCCCGCCCTGGATGTGCGTGCTGTAAAACACTCGGCCGTCGGCCAATGTGCCGACAAAGTGCAGCTTGACCTTGCTACCGGATTCGATCATGGCGCGTCCTTTCATCCGATACAACACTACATCCACGCAACGAAGCATGATATGGGCAAAACACATGATTGAAGTTCTATGGAAGGACACAAACCACATTATGTCACCCTGGCAGCGATCTGATTATTTTTCGCCATCATGCATCCACAAGTTCCAGCAGCGTATCGGAATCCATACCGCCCCTGCGTTATCGTTCATGGCACAGGGCGCGAGATGAACACGCGAAACAAGGCGAGTAACAGGGCGAACGAAGACAATCGATGATGCTTTGACTTTGAGCTGGACGATGAAAGTCAACTTTTGGTTGATATTTTTAACCGAAATCAACCTCTCGTCGCTCGGCAACTACACCCATACGCCGTATCCTTGAAGCACGTAAAGGAACCCGTGCAAAGAGGAGCTGCTATGGGACCCACAATCTCAATCGGCGCCAACATCTATCGACACCGCAAGGAGTCGCACCTGACGCAAGACGATCTTGCGCGCCACCTTGGCGTCACGAAAGCGTCCGTGTCCAAATGGGAGACCGGCCAAAGCTACCCCGACGTCGAGTTGCTGCCCCGTATTGCCGCGTATTTCGATGTGACGGTCGATGCGCTCATGGGTTACGAGCCGCAGATGGGCAAGGACGGCATTAAGCGGGAGTGCGCACGCCTGCGCGAAGCGTTTGCAACCAAGCCCTTCGACGAGGCGTATGCGCTTTGCGAAAAGCTCGCCCATGACTATTACTCATGCTACCCGCTGCTCGCCCAAATTGCAGTGCTGTACCTGAACCACCTGAATCTCGTAGACGGGGTTAAGCGAGAAGAGCTGGTACATGAAGCTGTAGGGCTCTGCCGCCGCATACGGCACAATTCCAGCGCATCTGCCGATATCAGGCTTGCAGAAGCGATTGAAGCAAGCCTGGAACTTGCGATGGGCGATCCGGAGGAAGCGATCGAAGCGCTCGGGGATGCGCCCGATACCGACTTAGGAATGGACATGCTGCTGGCCAGCGCCCACAGCGCGCTGGGGCAAACCGACGAGGCGGACAAGATTCTTCAAGGAGCGCTCTTCCAAGGCCTCGTGCTCAGTTTGAACCGGCTTGCCCAGATGGCCGCGCTGTATCCTGGCAACCCCGCGAAGATCGGCATCGCCTATGAACGCGCGCAGGCGATCATCGACGCGTTCGACCTGGAAGCGATCTATGTGAACACAGCGGCCATCCACTTGTCGTTTGCGATGGCCTACATGATGTGCGGCCAGGCCGGTCGCGCGCTCGACTGCCTCGAGGGCTACGAACGGGCTGCCCGCGCATTGCCCTTCCCCATCGAACTGCATGGCGACGACTTCTTCGACAAGACGCAATCTTGGCTCGAAGATGTCAACGTCATCGGGAC
>CADAKR010000265.1 GCA_902788545.1 uncultured Coriobacteriaceae bacterium | reverse complement strand
ACTCCAAGGCTGACTACAAGAAGAAGATCAAACTCAGGGGCAAGAAGCTCGAGGGCGACCAGAGCGCCTTTGAGGAGAAGCAGTACGGTGATATCTGGAACAGCGACGAGTACTTGCAGTTTATGTACGAGCGTATAATACTTCTGCGAGAGCTACTCTCAGATACTGGCAGCATTTTTCTTCATTGCGATTGGCGACGTTCTCACCATCTCCGCGCCATCCTAGATGAGGTATTTGGCCCTCGCAACTTCCAGGCCGATATTTCATGGCGTGCTATGACCTCAAGCGGCTATAAAGGCAAGAGCTCGCTCGGTAGAAGCCATGCGGATATTCTGTATTATTCCAAGCGGGCGGCTCAAGGATCGTTTACCTACAACCCTTTCTATCTGCCTCTTTCCGAGGACATGCTTGCTAGATATACTCACGAGGATTCAGATGGTCGCAAATACAAAGACTCAAATCTCGGTGCTGTAAGCTCCGAGACTGTCGAAGAATTGAGAGCGAAAAACTTACTCTACGTCACTTCAAACGGGACTCCGCGCATCAAGCATTATCTTGATGAGGCGAAAGGCGTAATTGCTGATGACGTTTGGACTGATATCAATACAACCAATTCCCAGTCAAAGGACCAAACTGGTTATCCCACCCAAAAGCCAGAAGCACTACTTGAACGTATCATTTCTATAGCCTCCAACCCTGGCGATCTTGTCCTCGATTGCTTCATGGGCAGCGGCACCACCCAAGCTGTGGCCATGAAACTAGGCCGGCGCTTCATCGGCGCCGACATCAACCTCGGCTCCATCCAAACCACGACCAAGCGGCTCCTCGGCATTGCGAAGGACCTGAGCCAGCAAGTGGACCACGATGACAAGTACCTCGGCTTCGAGGTCTACAACGTGAACAACTACGACTTCTTCCGCAACCCGGTGGAGGCACGCGACCTGCTCATCCAGGCGCTCGACATACAGCCACTCTCAGCCGGGTCTTGCTTCGATGGCGAGCTCGATGGCAGGATGGTGAAGATCCTGCCCACCAACCGCATCGCAACCAGCGCCGACCTCGAAGGGCTTGTCGCCGACCTTCCCTACGACATCTACGATGCCCGGAAGGAGGAGAACCCGAACACGCCCGTTGACCACATCACCCTCGTGTGCATGGGGCACGAGCCCGACCTCAAGGCCACGTTCGAGGACAAGCTCGAGTACAAGGTGGATGTCGAGATCGTGGATGTGCTGCAGGACAAGCGCGAACTGGAGTTCAAACGCGAGGCCGAGGCCAACGTCGCCGTCGAGGGCGGAATGCTCGTCATCAAGTCGTTCTACCCGATGAACCTGCTGCAGAAGCTCAGCCTCCAGAGGGAGGCCGTGGGCGACTGGCGCGAGCTCGTGGAGTCCGTGATGGTTGACTGGAACTACGACGGAGCCGTAATGGAGCCAGCGGTCATCGACATCCCCGAGAAGGACGAGTTCGTAGCCGGAACTTACGACATTCCTGATGACGCGGGACGCATCAAGGTGAAGATCACCGACGTGCTCTCGGAGTCCCTCGAAGTCGAAGTGGGTGCATAGCCATGGCCCAGAAGTACGAGGAGCAGTGGGCGTTCTACGAGCAGCTTCGGCACTACTACCTGGACCACAAGAGTGCCATCCGGAGCAGGTACAAGCGGATGACGCTCAAGCTGCTCGACTACAACGACCGATCCGTGCGACCCGAGGCCTTCCTGCGGCCACCGCAGTTCGAGGCGTTCGAGATGTACGTCTTCGTCAAGGAGTTTCTCGGCAACGAGCCGATGTACAAGATCTTTGACGACTGGCGTAAGCGGCGTGGCGTCTTCAAGGATGCGACGCGCTACTCGCGCGGCCAGACAACGCTCTTCGACATGCAGAGCGAGGAGCAGACAGAGAAGCTCTTCCGGCAGATGCGCGACGTCTCGGAGAGCTACCCAAACTACATCTTCGCCCTCACTATGGGGCTCGGGAAGACCATCCTCATGGGGACCTGCATCTTCTACGAGTTCCTGCTCGCGAACAAGTTTCCCAGGGACGAGCGGTTCTGCCACAACGCTCTCGTGTTCGCGCCAGACAAGACCGTCCTGCAGTCGCTCAAGGAGATCCCGACCTTCGACAAGTCGCTCGTCGTGCCGCCAGAGTACGCGAGCGTCATCGACCAGAACCTGCGCGTCCACTTCCTGGAGGATACGGGAGTGACGCTTCACACGCTCGATGACTCGGACTTCAACCTCGTCATCGCGAACGATCAGAAGATCCTCGTTAAGAAACGGCACAAGGAGGCAACCCCTGCGGAACGGCTCTTCACCATGCCGTCCGGACTGCTGTCCACCGTCTACGGGGATGACGCCGACGACACGCAGGACGACGCGGACCTCATGTTTAACCAGCGGTTCGCAAAGCTCTGCCGGTTGAAGCAGATCGGCGTGTACGTGGACGAAGCGCACCACCTGTTCGGCGCCGAACTCAAGAAGGAGCTCTCGGACAAGAAGAGCGAGAACAGTCTGAGGCGCACAATCAACATGCTCGACGACGCACTCGCCGACAAGGGCTCGCGCGTCGTGGCGTGC
>CADAKR010000264.1 GCA_902788545.1 uncultured Coriobacteriaceae bacterium | reverse complement strand
GACGCCCACTTCTCCTCGCCGTAGGTGCGAAGAATCCGGGTGAGGTCTGCTTCGGTGTAGGTGTTGATGACCTCTGCTGCGGTTAGGGTTTGTGTCCCCGGATTCATGCGCATGTCAAGGGGCGCGTCCTCGTTGTACGAGAAGCCCCGTTCGGGAGTGTCAAGCTGATGCGAGCTCACGCCGAGGTCGAACAGGAAGCAGTCGACGCCCGGGATCTGAACCCGCTGCAAGAGCTCGTCAAGCTGGGAAAAGTTTCCCTTGAGCTGGAGAGACACGACTTCAGGTATGTTTGCCCGGATGCGAGCTCCGGCCGCGGCCAAGGCTTCGTCGTCTTGGTCGATGCCGAGCAGCATGCCGGACGGGCTGCAGTGTTTCCCCAGCTCAAGGGAATGCCCGGCGCCACCTAGCGTGCAGTCGCACACGATGTCGCCGTCGTGCGGAGACAGGGTCTCCAGCACCTCCCCGAGCATGACGGGAACGTGACGGAATTCGGTTTTCAAGTCGTTCGACTCACGCGGCGCAGTCGCGACATCCTCGCGCACGTCCATGGCAACCCTTCCTACAGGTCCTCCTCGGACTCCGCGTCCAAGCTCGCGTACTTCTCCGGGCTCATGATCTGGATGTGGTCGAACATACCCACGATCTTGACCTCTTTGCCCAGACCCGCACGCGCGCAGAGCTCCGGGCTCACGTTGATTCTGCCGGCCGAGTCAATCTCGACGTCCTCAGCGTGAGCCAGGAGCGAGAACATCGTCCTGTCGTCCTTCGCAGATCGGCGATCCGGCTTGCCCCCCTCAAAGAACTCCTGCACCCACACGCCGAACTCCGACGTCGTGAACAGCAGGATGACTCCGTTGCGCGGGACAAGGCGAACCGAGGTGGTAGCGAGCTGCTTGCGAAACTTCGCCGGGAGCGACACGCGTCCTTTTGCATCAAGCTGGTGCGTATACGTACCGCTGAAGATGCAGTCGAAGGCCATGCCTTCCCGTTCGCTCATCGCTCCCTCCCCTCGCCTCGATTCGGGATGCGTCCGAACTGTCCCCTCATACTAGCATCAATGCTCGACACTTCGTCCCACAATCCGACATCCTCATGGGATGCCATGGGGAATCATGACACATCGATGCTCGTACACACTAGATATGGCGGCTCTGACGGTGTCAGAACGCAATCGGGAGGCCCGATCGACGCAGTCTCGCCATCGTGCCTTCACGTCAGCAACAAATTTGTCATGGGAAGGTCATCCCGCGCCCGCGCGGCACGACGATGCCCGCCAGGCATGCCAAGCCGCCGAACAGCTCTTGCCGGTAGCGAAATAAGGGTATTTTTGGGGAGATGCGGTGAACATCTCTGCCCGGCGTTGCCCGGGAAGTGATGTCACTTGATGTGGTGGTGCTCGCACACCTTGTCGTAGACGCCCATCACAGCATCGGCCATCGCGCGCGTGGTGAACTGCATGCGGCGCCGGGTGGTGGCGTCGATGAGTTCTTGGCGCTTGTGCGAATCGTCGGCAAGAATGTCGTCAATAGCTGTTGCGAATGATTTTTCGTCGAGCGAAGTGGCATAAAGCGCTGCATCGCCGGCCACCTCGCGGGCCATGGGATGGTCGGCCACGACTACGGGCGTGCGGCAGCTCACGGCCTTTGCCAGGGGTACGATGTTTTTCTGCCCGGCTACGGGCAAAACGGCCACTTTGGCCAGGTTCAAAATGGAAGGCATGTCGGAGTACCGCACTCGGTCTAAGTGCATGATGCGGTGCCTGATGCCGTGCTGGTGGGCGAATTCCTTGATAACTTTCTGATAAAACGATGTGTTCTTGCCAATCATCACCAGTTTCACGTCCTCGTCGTTGAGCAGATTGAGCGCCTCAACCATCATTTGGGCGCCTGCCTGCTGGGTGAGCTCGCCGTTGAACAGGATGAAGCGCTGTGGCAGGCCGTACTTGTGCGCGATGCTCTTGAGCTCGTTGTCGGTGTAGTTGTGATGGTAGCTTTCCAGGCAAGCCGGCAACACCACTTCAATCATGTCGGGGTCTATGCCATAGTGTTCCACAAGCATTTGCTTGCCGGTGGCGGTGGCGGTGATGACGCGCTGCGCAATGCGGCAGGCCCTTTCCACATCATGGGTGAGGAAGAATTTCTCCAGCCAGGGGCATTGCTCGGCCGGGTCGATGAAGGTGGTGAACGGAATGCTCACCACGCCGTGCATGTGACTGTGGGCCAGCGGTGCCGGCAGCATGCCGTTCAGGCCGTGCATGATGCGTGCGCCATGGCGCTTGGCATCGTGAAGGATGCCCTTGCCGCGGCGCCATTTCCATCCGATGATGGCATGGCGCGGCGTTTTGATGTGCACTGTGGTTCGCGACGAGAACGAGGCCATCCGCTTGTTCTCCTTGGCTTTTGGGGTATATAACATGTAATGATTGTGGATATAGTGCTCGGACAAAGCACTAATCATCACCTGGCCGTAATCGGCGGTGTCATCGTTGTCGTAGATAATTTTCTTGGCGTCGTATCCTATTACCATAGTTCCTAATTGATAGCAAAAACGGTTTATGTGAGGTAAAACTAAGTTATAATAAAAAAGCGACTGCAAAGTT
>CADAKR010000263.1 GCA_902788545.1 uncultured Coriobacteriaceae bacterium | reverse complement strand
AAGGGAGTATCCCCTTTTGGCCCTATTTGGTCATTTGTAGTCGGCGGGGTTCTTTGAGGTGGTGCCGGTGTCGGTGCCGTGCATGCGAAGTTCACGTCCGTAGCGCAGGGCGCTTTCGCCGAAACGCTCCTTCACCCTGTCGGTGGCCTTTTGCAGATCGCGTCTTGAAACACCATCATCGGACGGGTCGGATTCGTCGAAAAGCGATAGCTGCTCGGATTCGTTGCTTTGATCGAAACCCGTCACGGATACGCCTACAAGCCTTAACGCCAGGCCGGGTTGCCACAGATCGTCGAGCATATCGAAGAGCATGTCCTTGAAGACGAATTCGTCGTCGCATGGCTCTCCTAAGGGCCGCTGCGTGCTCCTGGCGGAGAAATCGGCGTAGCGCACCTTCAACGCAAGGGTTCGCCCCAAAAGCCCCTTTCTTCGCAGACGGCGCCCCACCTTGGCTGCCATGGTCGCGATGGCGGCTTCAATGTCATCACGCGACGTGAGGTCAACGGCAAACGACGTCTCATTCGAGACGGATTTCACCTCGTCGTCAGGTTCGATTGGCGCATGCTCCTCACATCGTGCGCGATCAAGCATGACCCGGCCCGCCTTGCCGAGCAAGCCAATGATCACGTCGTCATCCGCGTTGGCCAAATCCCCGAGCGTCTCGATTCCGATCGCGTGCAGCTTCTTTTCCGCCGCTGCGCCGATGCCGCTAAGCGCGCGCACCGGCAACGGCGCCATGAAGTTCGCCTCGCTTCCGGGCATGACTACGGTTAGTCCCCGCGGTTTGTCCATGTCGGAAGCCAATTTCGCCACGGACTTCGTCGTGCCCAAGCCGATTGAACACGTCACGCCAAGCTGTTCGACGCGTTCTTGAATGCGCCTCGCCACGAGTATGGGATGTTCGCGGTTGACCGACGTGGGGGTTATGTCGACGAAGGCCTCGTCGATGCTCACCTGCTGCACATGGGGCGTTTCATCGTAGAGGATCGCCATTACCTTGCCCGACATCTCGCGGTAGCGATCGTAGTGGCCTTCGGTCCATATCGCCTCGGGGCAAAGCCTCTCGGCCGTTGCCGAGGGCATGGCGGAATGCACGCCGAATTTTCGCGCCTCATATGAGGCCGTGGACACGACTCCCCTCCGATCGGCATGCCCGCCGACTATGACCGGCTTTCCCCGCCAAGCAGGATGGTCGAGCTGCTCGACCGAGGCGAAGAACGCATCGAGGTCGACGAGCAATACGGCCCTGCCCACCCATGGAATCGCGGCCAAGGCGTCGAGTTCGTTGCTATGCGCATCTTCGTTCGCCATGGCTGAAAGTCTAACATGCACATCTCCGACCAACATTTCCGATGATTTGTGATAGGATAGAAAACCCGCATCTACCTGCGGTAACAGTAAGATTTCGAACGGCGGCACACATATACCACATCTGCCACTCATGTCGTTACGTTCCAACAATATCATGAGGTTTCGAGAGAGGGTATACGTTGTCGTTCTCATCTGAGATAACGCGTTCTCAGCATAGCGCGCTCGAGGAAATCCCCGAGCAGACGCTCAACCCTCCCTATGACGTTCGCGGCGAAATCTCCTGGATCGATTTCTCTGGAACGGAAAACCCCTTTGGCACGCCCTCGTCGTTCGTGCACGCGATCCGCGACGCCCTGTCAAGCGGCTTCATGTCGTATCTTCCTGACCGCGAAGCACATACCCTGCGCAGCGTGCTCGCCCGCATCTACGGCATGCCGGTCGATTCGTTCCTGGTCGGAACGACTGTTTCGAACATAGTGCGCGCCGTCGCGCAGGCGTTTGAACATTGCGTCGTCGGCATCCCCATGCCGTGCCCCGCCGAAACGGTTCTCGAGCTTTCGAATTGCGGGCACGAAGTCGTGAACATCGCCTCGCCGGCAAGCTTCGTCACGCCTCCTGCCGACCTCGTCGCCCAGCGCGACATCATGCTCGATGCCGCCGTGCTCGCGAATCCCAGCTGGCCGACCAGCCGCCTCCTTTCCAAATCGACGCTGCTCTCGTACCTCGACACCTGTGATTGGGTCATCGTGGACGAGCGTTCGATTGAGCTGACGCTTGGCGGCGAGACCATGGCGCCCCTGGTGCGCGAACACAAGAACCTGTTCGTCATCCAGTCGTTCTCCGAGCAGTACTCGATGCCGGGATTCCATATCAGCTACTGCATCGCGCATCCCGACACCATTGAGGAGATCAGCCGCTTCTACGACAACACCTGCGTCACGATGCTTTCCGAGGTCCTTGCCGAGCCGCATTTCGCCGAGCATCCCAGGCTCGATGGCGTGCGCGGCTTCCTTTACAGCGAGATTCCCTGGATGCAGTGCATGCTCTCGCTCGTGCCGGGCATCGACATCTTCCCTGCGGAAGCCAACTACGTCATGTGCACGTACCACAACGGCGGCGATTTGAAGCTCGCCGTCCGCGACATCGACGAGCTCAGCGCCAGGCTTCAATTGGAAGGCTTCCTCGTGCGAAAGCTTGCGGGTACACCGGGCCTCGTGAACAATGGCTACTTCTGCGTCGCGGTTCGCACGCGCCAAGAAAACGAGAAGCTCATAGCGGCGTTGCGCCGTATC
>CADAKR010000262.1 GCA_902788545.1 uncultured Coriobacteriaceae bacterium | reverse complement strand
TTCGGCATGCTGTATTCGCTGGGATTCTCACTGCCGCGCCTTGCTGCCGATGACGAGACGCGCGCCCTGGCGGCAGGTGGGGTGAAGCGCACCGACACGTCGGCCGCGGCACTCGGCACGGTGCTTGGCGGCTACGTGGCGCAAACGCTTGGCAACGTGTGGGTGTACGTACTCGTGGCGGCGGCATGCCTGCCCGTTATCCTGATGGCCATTAACCTCTTGCCCCGCGGCATGCAGCCACTCGAGAAGCTTGCTCAACCCGATAGCAAAAACGGGCGCATCCGTGACTTCACAAGGACGCCCATTGCCCTCGGCATCGCGTTGTTCATCATCCTTCCCGCCACGCTGGCTTCAGGATATGCATCGTTCCTCTTCCCGCTTTACTCTGCCGATCTCGGGTTGTCTAAATCCGACATCAACAACATCTTCGTTCTCGGCCAGCTTGTCGTGTATGTGAGCATCAATGCAATCGAGCGCATGGAGGATCGCCATGGCAAGTGGAAGGTGGCCACATTGGCGATTGCGATGCTCGGCTTGGTGTTCCTGTTGTTCGCCATCAACACGACGCTCGTGTGGTCGGTTGCCGTCATCGCGCTCGTGGGAGTGCTCTGCAAATCGTCGTATGGCTGGAAGGCGATGTGGCTGAAAGCCGCAGGCGATGCCGGCGTGCCCACCGGCCGAGCCACAAGCGCCATGTTCGCCGCGCGCAGCCTGGCACTTGTGGCCCAACCGTTCATCTTGGGCGCCCTGCTCGGCGCCGCCGACAGCATCGCCGTTATCGTCATCGGGCTCATTTGCGCGGCATGCGCTGGCTTGTTCTTCCTCGTCACCCGCCATACATCGCTCGCAAAGTAACGACGGGCAACGTATCTGCAGCTTCATTTTTTTGGGATGGCCTGTCTCATTGTGAGTATAATTAGACAGCTTTCAATAATGTGATACTGCGAAACGGAAGGAGCAAACAATGCAACGCAGCGGTAGTCAGAAAGTTTTACTGGTCCTCTCGATCCTCAACATCATCGGAGCGGTGCTCATCCTGCTCGGTGGCCTTTCCCTGATGCTCGGTGGCGCGGTTTTCGGAGCCGTTCCCTCGTCTGAGGCCGCAGCAGCTTTAGCGGGTAGTGGCGTGACCCAAGGCGAGGCGGGCGCCATCGCCGGCATTGCCGGATTCGTCATCATCTTGAGCGGCGTCGTCGAGCTGGTCATGGGCATCCTGGGCGTGCGCGCGGCCAACGACAACCAGAAGATCATGCCGGTGTGGGTGCTGGCCATCATCTCGCTTGTCCTGAACGCCATCGGGCTGGTCTCCACCATCGTCAACGGCTCGTTCGGCACGCAGGGCGCTTCTGCGATCATCGGCCTCATCCTGAGCGTCCTCATGATGTGGATCGCCAACAACATCAAGCGGGAAGCTGGCAGGTAAGTCTCACAGCTTCAACTTGAAGCGCGAAGGCGGCGTCTGACTTCGATCGGGCGCCGCTTTTTCATGTTGCGGGTCTTTTGCATCTTCTGGCAAGAGGCGGCGACGCCCGAGCCGAGA
The DNA here is from genome assembly GCA_902788545.1 of uncultured Coriobacteriaceae bacterium. Lineage (GTDB taxonomy): Bacteria > Actinomycetota > Coriobacteriia > Coriobacteriales > Eggerthellaceae > UBA9715. The sequence continues at coordinate 1,077 of CADAKR010000262.1, read as the reverse complement.
GTCTACAGGGAGGGCTTGTGGGCGGCGCGTTTCGCAGAGAGCGTTTTCTGGAGGTCGACGACGGCCTGGAACATGATGTCGCGTTCTTCGGGGCTCATGCCGCCGTCCTGTTTCATCTGCGTATTCATGGTGACAAGCGAGCTTTCCATGTCGCCGATTTCAAGCTCTTCGACAAGGTAGGCGACCGCCTGCGACACCTCTTCGCCGGAGGAAAGCGTGGCGGAAGTGAGGGCGCCGGCTGCACGAGGGTGCTTTTCGGCCATCGCCGAAATGAGGCTTGCTGCCGATGAATCGGGTTTATCCGCGAGGATGGCCAGCATCGTTTCCGCGAGCTGCGCGTTTACCTGGCCATGCCATTGCGTTTGAGCGAGGGCATCGGCGTGCTCGAGTGCAACCGGAGGATTCTGCGCGAGCAAGCTGATGAGCCTCCGCTCGAAACGGCGACGGCTCTTCTCGCTTTCGGGAAGGTCGCCGAGCACGGCTGCAGCTTGACTCGCGGGTTCGGCGGCCGGCGAATCGCCGTCGCGGTACACGCGCGGAGGTTGCGTCTTGGCGAGCGCGTCGAGCACGTCCGCCTCGCGCATTTGCAGACGGCTTGCCAGCTGTGCCGCGTAGTCTTTTGCCAGAAGCGACGTCTTGATGGGCGCAAGCACCGCAAGCGCATCGGAAAGCGCCCGCGTGCGCCCCTCGGCGCTCGTGAGGTCGTGCGCGGCCAAACGGCGCTCGATGCCGTACAAGACAAGGGGCTTGGCCGCGTCGACCAGTTTGCGAAGCTCTTCCCCGCCCCGCTTGGCGACGAAGTCTGCCGGGTCAAGGTCGTCGGGCAGCGTGACGGCGCACAGCTCGACACGCGATTTGCCCGCCTCGGGGGTCATATCCTCGTTGATGAACCCCAACGCGCGATCGGCAGCGCGCTGACCGGCTGCATCGCCGTCGAAAAGGTACACGATGCGCCTCGAGGCATGTTTCGAGATGAGCCTGATATGTTGGATGGTCAGCGCCGTCCCCAGCGTGGCGACTGCGTTTTCGATGCCGTTCTCGTGCAACGCGATGACGTCGGTGTAGCCCTCGACGATG
>CADAKR010000261.1 GCA_902788545.1 uncultured Coriobacteriaceae bacterium | reverse complement strand
CGCGGTAAATGTCGAGGCCGTGGCGGTCGCCGTCCAGGTACTTGAAAACGTCGAAGGCGCAGCCGAGCCCGTAGGAACTGCGGAACGACATCCAGTCGTTGTATTCCTTGGGCGTGTGCCCGTGCATCACGAACAGGATCTTGGCAAGCGTCCAGCGCTCGGCTTCCGGAGTCTTCCGGATGAACGCCAGCACGGCCTTCTGGCGCTCGTTCTTCATGCGCAGGAAGTTGCCGTTTGCCACGAGGTTGTCGAGGTGCGCGCCTACGAGCAGCTCGGTGCGGTTGTCCTTCTTCCACGCAATCAGGATCTTCATGGCTTTGGCGGGCTTAATCTCCCCGGCCTTTTGCAGCGTCCACTTGAACTCCGGGTGAGTCTTGAGGATGGCCGCCTTCTCCTCTTCGGAGAGTGGAGTAGACAATACGTTTGCTCCGGTGCGCAGAGCCCTGCAGCTCCCGGAGATATTGTACCAGGTGTCGTCCTTGAAATCCAGGTCCACCATGTAGCCGCATACGGGGCGGTAGTCGAGATAGCGGACTTTTTCCTTGCCGTCCTCGTCTATGCAGTAGACCTCGACGTTGCCTTTGTCGTGGGTTCTTGTGGCGGGCCACGAGGCGAGCACGTAGCGCACGACCTTGCCGTCCTGGGAGGCGATATAGTCGGTAAATGTTGCGCGGATCATCTACACCCCCATGGCCGCGAAAAGGTCGAGCTGGCCCTGCTCCGGCTGGATTTGTGCGGTCTGTGCCGGGGTCTTCTCGGCCTGCATGGGCCTCTTGTAGTAGCAGTCCAGGCACATCCCTTCCTTGTAGACGTTGATGACCTCGCGGCCGCACACGCGGCATGTCGGGAACTTCTTTGCCTCGGGCTCCTTCTTTGGAGGCTCCGCAGCCTTCAGGCCGTGCTTTTCCTTGAGCTTCTCCAGGCGCTCGCGTTCCTTGTCGGCCTGCTCCTTCTCGAAGTCCTGGGTGACCTTCTTGGCCATGGCCTCCATATACTTTCGCTTTTCCTTGCGATGGAATTCGGAGGATTCTTTTTCTGCCTTCTTGACCTCCTTTTTAGCCTTTGCCTCTTGTGCCTTGGCGTCCTTTACCGCCTGGGCTGCCTTTTCCTTTTTGAATTTTGCCTGCTGTATCTTGCTTTCGATTTTGGCGGCCTCGGCCTTGGTCTTGACCTCTTCGACGTTCCAGAGCTCGTCGTTGAAATAGTCGCGGCAGATGCGGTAGCAGGTCTCGTTGTCCACCTCTCCGTTTTTGTGGTCGAGGATTTCCCGGGCGCATTCGGTGAGGTAATCAATGCAATCGTCGAGGCGGTCCTCGTGGCCCGCGAACTTGTCGCAGGTGGCCTTCAGGTTCGCCTCGATCATCGCCTTCATGGAGTCGGGCGAAGTCTTCGCCATCTCCTTGTATGCTTCTATCTGTTCTTTGGTGGGTTTCATGCTGTTTCTCCTTGGGTAAAGTTTTGCTGGGCCTTCGTCGGAACGTGTGTAATTCGTAAAAACAAAGGAGGCCGCCGAAGTTGCCCAGCCTGCGATCCAATCGTTTGGTCATGGTTCGCATTTTTTGTGGCCCGTAGGGTGCGGTCGCGTAAGGGTATGCTTTCGGTCTTATTCTGTATGCACCCGTGGGCCAAACTTGCGGGCGTTGTTTTACCGAGGTGCGTGACCGCGCCCAATCCTCGAAATATGCCGGACGCCTTCTAGGGCGTTCTCCACTCTAGCAGACCGCCGTGGTGCGGGACATAGACCTTACTGCTAGTGGTCGACTTTGAGTTTCGTAGTTTTACGAACCCTCACGTCCCCGATGGGGCGTGGTTCCACGCCTTCTTTATCTGTGGCCATCTAATCGCAAAGTGCAGAGCAGAGAAAATTCTCGTAACGTCTTTGTTACTGTCTGTACCATCTTCAAAAGAAGGTGTCCACCGCTGAATCCGTGCGCTGGGGCTTCGTTCGCAGGCACTCGCCTGCTAGTGGCAATCGCGGGAGTCGGACCCGCGAGACGATGCTGTCTAGATGCACCGCCGTCTGCCGGACTTGCCGTACACTTCCAGTTGTCTTCGGAGTCTTGTATGGAAGTGCGAAGCTGTACTGACTCGTTAAGGTTCGCCCCGTATTCCCCGGCGGCCGGGGCCACGCCGCCTTAGCCGGAGAAACGGCTAGAATGGCAGGTCGTCATCGGGGCCGCTCTGGAACCCGTTCATGGGTTGCGTACCGTAGCCGCCCGGGGCGTACGGGTTTCCGTCGCTCTGCGAGGGAGCCTGCTGCTGTTGCGGCTGGGCGTTTCGCGGAGTGAGCAACTGGAAGGTATCCATGTTGACTTCGGTCGTGTAGCGCTTGGCGCCGCTCGTGTCGGTCCAGCTGCGGTTCGTGATTTCGCCCTCGACATAGAGGGCCGTGCCCTTGGTGATGCGTAGCTGCTCTACGATGTCGGCAATCTTGCCCCAGCCCACGATGTTGTGCCAGGTGGTGATTTCCTTCTGTTCGCCGTTCGCGTCGCGGTAGCGCTTACTCGTGGCGAGGGAGAAGGTGGCGCACTTGCGGCCGCTGCTCTGGCCCAGGCGGATTTCCGGGTCCTTGCCGATATTGCCGATGAGCATCACTTTGTTCAGGTATGCCATGCTTGCCTCCTAGTACATCATGAA
>CADAKR010000260.1 GCA_902788545.1 uncultured Coriobacteriaceae bacterium | reverse complement strand
TTCCGCGGCCTTCGCGGCGGCGCCAGGGTTTGTACATAAACCAGAGGTCCGGGCCGAAAAGCCCGAAGGTCCAGGGCTGCGGCCGGATTACCTGCCGGATCTCCGGAGAAAGCGAGGAAAACACGTCCCTGCCGAAAGCGGCATGGACCGCGACATCCGGCGCATTTCCGAGCAGGGGTTCCTGAAGGTGTACGACGAGATCGTTGCGGCGAGGCTCTCCGACACGTTCTGGCACGTAGAGCTGCCGCAACGGCTTGACACCACGAGTACGAGGACCGGCGCCTGGCTGGTGTACGTGGCGGCGCAGGTCCAGGGTGCGGCGAACACGCTGTTCTCCAAGGGCGTCAAGGTCTCCGACGTCGTAGCGACCATCGGCGACATACACCATATATTCCCGCGCAACTACCTCAAGAAGGAGCTGAACGCGCCGCAGGGCGTCTACAACCAGGTTGCGAACTACGCCTACCTCGAGAAGCGCATCAACATCAAAATTGCCGACCGCAGACCCGGCGACTACTTCACCGAGGCGCGCGACGCCTGCCTTTCGGGGGCGGCCTACTTCGGCGACATATCCACGGCCGATGAGCTCGCGAGGAACCTCGCGGACAACTGCATCCCAAACGGCATCTACGAGATGGGCGCCTCCGACTTCGAGGACTTCCTGGCCCAGAGGCGCAGGCTTATGGCCAAGAAGATCGAGATGTACTTTAAATCGCTGTAGGCGGACTAGATAACGAGGTTGGCGACATGATTACAGGGGCAACAAAGAACAAGGTTGACGACATCTGGCAAAAGATGTGGGAGGGCGGCATCACCAACCCGCTCGAGGTCATAAGCCAGCTCACTTACCTCATGTTTATGCACCAGCTTGACGAGAAGGAGTTCGAGGCTGAAAGCCTCGAGGAGGCGCTTGGCGTCCCGCAGGCGCGCATATTTCCGAAGACTTACCGCAATGCAGCTGGCGTAGAGATCCCTGGCGGCGATCTTCGGTGGAGCCGCTTCAAAGACAAGCCCGCAGAGACGATGTTCCAAGTAGTCAGCGAATTCGCCTTCCCGTTCATCAAGACTATTGGCGACGGCTCGGCATTCACGAAGAGCATGGAATCCGCAACGTTCGGCATTCCCACGCCAAAGACGCTTCAGAAGGCAGTCGACGGCATCGATGCGTTGTTCGCAGACTACATCGACGACATATCCGATCTCGGCGACCTATACGAGTACATGCTTTCGAAACTGAACACCGCCGGCACGAACGGGCAGTTCCGCACACCAAAGCACATTCGCGACATGATGGTCCGCTTCATCGCGCCTAAACCGAGCCAACTCATCTGCGATCCAGCGTGCGGCACGGCGGGCTTCCTGATTTCAGCCGCAGAGTTCCTGCGCGAGAACCACGAAGCCGACATGACGCAGACCGACTGGGACTGCTTCGCCGGTACCAACGGCGCAACCCCGCAGTTCACCGGATTCGAGATTGATCAGACGATGCTTCGTATTAGCGCGATGAACCTCATGCTGCACGGTGTCGACATGCCCGACGTTCGCTACCTTGACAGCATCTCGAAGAACAACACGGTCCGGGGCAAGTACGACTGCATCTTGGCGAATCCGCCCTTCACAGGATCGGTCGATACCGAGGACATAGACAACAGCCTCAAGGCTATTGTTGACTCCAAACAGACGGAGCTCCTGTTCGTCGCCCTGTTCCTGCGCATGCTCAAGCTCGGCGGCAGGTGTGCATGCATCGTCCCCAACGGCGTGCTGTTCCGCACGAACTCTAAGGCCTACAGCCAGCTGCGTAAGGAGCTCGTCGACAACCAGAAGCTCGAGGCCATCATCTACATGCCGAGCGGCGTGTTCAAGCCTTATTCGGGCGTGAGCACGGCGATACTTGTGTTCACGAAGACCAACGCCGGCGGCACCGACGAGGTTTGGCTCTACAGCATGGAAGGCGACGGCTTCACGCTCGATGACAAGCGGGATCCCGACGAGAAGCATGACGACGTTCCCGATATCTTGCAGCGTTGGGAGAACCTTGACGATGGGCGCGAACGCTCACGTACGGACAAGAGCTTCCTGGTTGCTAAACAGGAGATCGTCGACAACGACTACGACTTCAGCTTCAACAAGTACACCGAGACCGTGTACGAGCGCGTCGAGTATCCGCCAACAGAAGAGATACTCGCGGATCTCGAAGGAATAAATCAGCGTATCGCCGAAGGACTTGCAGGGCTGAGAACGATGCTGGACGGTGAGCGGGATGCCTGATTGCATGCCATTGCTTGCCGTATGCGACTTCACGATGGGTCAGTCGCCAAGCTCGGACACGTACAACACCAACGGGGACGGCATGCCCTTCTATCAGGGGAATGCCGATTTCGGGAAACGCAGCCCATCCCCTCGCGTATGGTGCAACTCGCCGAAGAAAACGGCCAACGAAGGCGACATCCTCATTTCCGTGCGTGCTCCCATAGGCGCCATCAATATCGCTGCGGAGCAATGCTGCATCGGGCGAGGGCTTGCTGCGCTGGCAGTTCGACCCGATGCCGCTACCCGGGATTATCTCGAGCACTATTTGCGATACAAGCGGCCAGAACTTGAACGTCGGGGAACCGGGAGTACATTCAAGGCTGTGGGCAAAAAGGTCTT
>CADAKR010000259.1 GCA_902788545.1 uncultured Coriobacteriaceae bacterium | reverse complement strand
CGCACGTCCTTCTCGTCGAAGCCAGAGGCAACGGCGCGCTGGATGCGCACGTCAAGCGGTGCCAGCACGGCGATGATGACGTCGGCCATGTCCGCCATCGACATGGCACGGTTCTTGAACACGGTGTGCTCGACTACGACCGCCTCGCACCCCGCCGCTTCAAGTTCGGCAAGCTTCGTCGTAAAGGCGTCTTCGATGCGCGGAAGGGTGATGCGGTTCAACTTGCGCGTGTCGGCGGGAGTCTTGAAAGCCTTGCGCGCCAAAACGCGGCGGTCGACGTTTCCCTCTTCATCAAGGACATCCTCGCCGAAAGCGGCGACCAAATCGTCCTTGACGACCTGCCATGAATGGATCTCGTGGCCGACCTTGTCGAGGTCGATGTACTCGAGCCCTTGGTCGACGAGCGCCTTCCGGGCCGTTGACTTGCCGGCGCCCATACCGCCGATGATGAAGATCTTTTCCATGCTCGTCCCTTCGCTCGAGATACTACCGCCATGATACATGAATGGATATCGCGGGCGGGGGCAAATTCCCACTCCAGGCATGAAAAAGCGGCCTGGTTTCCCAAGCCGCTTCCTCGATGGTTCGCGTGCGGGAAGCCGTGTTATTCCGCGGCATCCTCGGTCTCGGCCTGCTCGGCCTGTTCGGCGTCCTCAGCCTTTTCGGCACTCTCGGCGTTCTCGACAGCCTCAGCCGGGTTTTCGGGGGCTTGCTCTGCGGCTTCGGCAGCCTCGGTTGCCTCGGCTTCACCCTCGGCCTCGTCCTCGGCGCGACGGGGCTTGCGAGCGGGACGCTCCTCGACGACGCTCTCGTCGATTTCGATGTCGATGCCAAGCTCGGCGGCAGCAGCCTTCATGCTCAGCGATATGCGGCGACGCTCGGGGTTGATCTCCATGACCTTGACCTTCACCACGTCGCCGACCTTCACGACCTGAGCCGGGGTCTCGATGTGACGCGGCGCCATCTCGGAGATGTGCACCAGGCCCTCAGTGGCCTCGCCCAGCTGCACGAATGCGCCGAACGGAACGATCTTGGTGACGGTGCCGTCGACGATGGTGCCGACCGGGTAGGCCTCGACCAGCTTGATCCACGGATCGGGCTGGGTCTGCTTCAGGCCGAGCGAGATGCGCTCGCGGTTCAGGTCGACGTCGAGCACTTCGACCTCGACTTCCTGGCCAACCTTCACGACCTCGGAAGGATGGTTCACGTGGTTCCAGGACAGCTCGGAGATGTGCACCAGGCCGTCGATGCCGCCAAGGTCGACGAACGCGCCGAAGTCGACGATGCTGGAGACGGTGCCCTTCAGGCGCATGCCCTTCGTGAGCTTGGCGAGGATCTCGGCGCGCTCGTTCTTGCGGCCTTCCTCGAGCAGCACGCGGCGCGAAAGCACGACGTTGTTGCGGTTGCGGTCCATCTCGATGATGCGCGCTTCGATCTCGGTGTTGAGGTACATGTCGAGATCCTTGACGCGGCGCAGGTCGACCAGCGACGCAGGCAGGAAGCCGCGCAGCCCGATGTCGATGATGAGGCCGCCCTTGACGACTTCGATGACCTCGCCCGTGACAGGCTCGCCGGCCTTGAACTTCTCTTCGACGGCAATCCAGGAGCGCTCGTACTCGGCACGCTTCTTCGACAGGATCAGACGGCCGTCCTTGTCCTCCTTCTGCAGGACCAGGGCCTCGATCTCGTCGCCCACCTGCACGAGGTCGGCCGGATCGGCATCCTTGCGGATGGAAAGCTCGCGCGCGGGGATGACGCCTTCGGATTTGAACCCGATGTCGACCAGCACCTCGTCGCGCTCGATCTTCACGATCGTGCCATTGACCAGGTCGCCCTCGTCAAACTCGGTGAGGGTGCCATCGATCATCTGCTCCATCTGCTCATCGGAGATGTCGCTGAAGTCGATGACTTCGGGATTCTTGATTTCGGTCATAACGGACCCCTTTCGTCTCGGGGACCCGTCAACATGAATGCTGCTTACCATGTTCGCTTCGCTGATGCCTGTTGAAGCGCGCGTGTGGGCCGCGTTACAAACATGTCTCGGGGGCCAATAATTCCTCTTGCAGGTTTTCCTGCAAGTTTTCGAAGTATAGCACGCAGGCGCAAACGGCGGTATGCAAACACGCCCGCCTGCGCGTTTTCTGCATATGCATCCGACCCAACGGGCTTTGGCATGAGTGAAAGCCTTGCGTCGATTCACGCTCGGGAGGCATCGTTGCCTACAAAACGGTTTTCCGCTCCTGCTTCTGAAAATCACGCCATCGCGCAGGCACGCAAGTCGGGATTTCAGCCATCCGGGCCGAAAAATGGCGCGTTTTTCGACTTGTGTGTCCGCCGCGCGCGAAGGGGAAGGCCGTGAGCTGGGGAAACGCAGACGGCGAGCCGGCGGAGGGGGCGGAAACGGCCACACAACCCCGATTCTCGTCCACATCGGGCGCGGCCTTGGCGCGTTTTTCGACTTGTGTGCCCGTCGCGCGCGAAGGGGAAGGCCACGAGCTGGGGGAACGCGGGCGGCGGCCCGGCGAGACGAGACGGGCAGAGGCTTGCTTCCCCAGCCCACTTACGCCTAGAAAGCATCGTTTCCTGCACGACTATTCTTGAGCCAAAAGGGGATACTCCCCAATTGGCCCAGATGGCGCCATCTGGGCCAATTGGGGAG
>CADAKR010000258.1 GCA_902788545.1 uncultured Coriobacteriaceae bacterium | reverse complement strand
GTCCTTTTTCGCTCTAACGGGGTTTTTCTCTCCTGTCCCCAAAAACCCACCTGGATGTCGTAGGACGAACAGCGCGGCGTACAGGGCTATCATGCAGGCGAGCACGGCGATGTTGGCGATGGCGAATTCCTTCATGAACGCGCCGGCTTTCGCGTGGCGGGTGTGCAGGTACAGGCGCAGGGCGATGAGACTTGCCAGCGAGGCGATGGGCGTTCCCAACCCGCCCAGGTCGACGCCGACAAGAAGCGAATGCCAGTTGGCCGTGAAGCCCGAAAGCAGCACGGCGGCAGGCACGTTGCTGATGACTTGGCTCGTCACGAGGCTCGTCAGCATGGGGTGGCCTTCCATGAACCCGCCGAGGAAATCCTGCATGGCGGGCATGTGCGCCATGTTCCCCGAGAACACGAAAAAGCACGCGAACGTGGCAAGCAGGGCGTAATCGACTTGCGCGTACACGCGGCGGTCGAAGACGAACAGCGCGAACGCCACGACGAGCAGTGCCACCAGGTAGGGCACGACGCGCATGACGGCAAGCACGCTTAAGACGAACAGCGCCGCATGCAAGACGAAGCGCTTGACGTCGATGGACTTGTCGTCGATTTTCAACGTGACCGTGGCGCGATCGCTTCCAAACGTCAGGCAGGCGACTGCCAGCAACGCGAACGCCAGCGCGCCGAACGGCAGCAGCGTGCATGCAAAATCGGAGGCCGTCAGCTCGTATGTCGTGAAGATGAACAGGTTTTGGGGGTTGCCCACGGGAGTCACCATGCCGCCCAGGTTCGCGGCTATCGCCTGCAGCACGATGACGCGTATAAGGCCGTCGCGCCATCCAGCAGCCTCGAGCGCGAGTATCGCGATGGGCACGAACGCCAACAGCGCCACGTCGTTGGTGACGAGCATCGACGAGAAAAACGGCAGCATGACCAGCGCGAAGCACACGAGCCGTTTCGACCGCTCGCCCGCAACGAGCGCGTGGGCCAGCCGCGCCAGCATGCCGCTTGTCCGCAGCCCCGCCACCGACGCCATGAGGCAGAACAGCAGCACGATGACGCGCCAGTCGATGTATTCCAGCACCTGGCCGACATCGCCGGCGCCCAGCATGGAAACGCATGCGCAGACGAAGGCGATGCACAGCACCGCCTCGTTCCTCAGAAATGCGATGAGCCTATCGAGCATCGGATGCGCGCATCTCCCTACGCTATGGCCAGATCAGCCGGACCGACGACGATGAATCCCACGTCGGCCACCGAGCCGCCCGAAGCAACGGCTCCGTTGTACGAGGTGTTCGATATATGCAACTGTGCGCCATTCGCCGTGCACGTGCTGTTCCAGCTATCGGAGAGCTTCACGTCGGCGGTAAACGGCACGTCGATTTCCCACGAAGTTACCGCGGCGCCGTTGTTGACGAGCGTCAAGTCATACAGGAAATACGACTCGCCGTTCGCCACCCAGGAATCGCGTAGGCGCGCGTTGTATTCGAAATCGCCGCTTATGCGCACGTTGCCTGCCGCAGACGCCGCAGTCGACGATGCACTTGCCGCGGCCGACGCGCTTGCAGCCGACGCGCTTGCAGCCGACGCACTTGCCGCGGCAGACGCGCTTGATGCGGGCAGGCTGCCCTCGCCGGCAAGGGTCCGCTTCAGCCAAGCACCTGCCTGGCTCAAGTCTGCTGCGTCGAATCCCGAGGCCTTATCGCACGTCGCCTTGAACATGGCGCTTGATTCGGCCTTGTTCGACAGGTTCCACATGACGTAGCTGATGCCGTGTTCATCAAGGAACGCCGTCCACGTGTCGGCCTCCGCCTCGTCGATTGCGCCGTTACCGCTCGCATCGCAGATGCCGAACTCGGTCACGAACAGCGGCAGGCCCGCGTTAAGCGCCGCAGTTGCCTTGGCACGCAGGTCATCCTTGTGCGTGGCAGCGTAGTAATGCAGCGTGTACATGACGTTGCCGGCCGCCAGGGGGTCGGCGGCGGCTGCATCGACATCCTGCGACCAGGTGGGCGTTCCCACGATGACGATGCTGTCCGGATCGTTCGCGCGAATAACCGGGATGATGCGCTCGGCGTACGATTTCACATCAGCCCACGTCGTGGCCCCGTTTGGCTCGTTGCACACTTCGTAGAGCACGTTGTTGTGGTCGGCATAGGCCGCTGACACGTCGGCGAAGAACGCCTCTGCTTCATCGGCATGCATGTTCGGGTCATTGTCGGAAAGGATATGCCAGTCGATGATGACATACAGGTCGTTGTCGGTGGCGTACTTCACGCCGTCATCGACCAGCTGGCGCAGCTTCGCCTTGTCGCCGTCGGTGCAGTACCCGCCGCTTTCGGCCGTGTACATCGCCAGCCGCACCACGTTCGCGCCCCAATCGGCGCGCAGTTCCTTGAACAGCGCATCGTTCACGTATGCGGGAAACCAGGCGAGGCCGTGCGTGCTCGCGCCGCGCAGCTGAACGGCATTGCCATGCTCGTCGACGAGCTGCGTTCCCTCCACATGCAGCATGCCGCTCGTGGAAGGTGCGGCGATTGCCACCTCCCCGCCCGCCGGCGCCGTGCTCGACTGCGCGTTGGCAGAGCTCGCAGTGCTCGAGCTTGCCTGCTGCGCCTCCCGCGAGGAGCCGCCCTGCCCCGATGCAGCGCACGCGCACAGAGCCGCCCCCA
>CADAKR010000257.1 GCA_902788545.1 uncultured Coriobacteriaceae bacterium | reverse complement strand
ACACAGGCATAGCCAAGAGGTCCTGCGGACTTCTGGACCAGCTCGCGATATGCCTGCACGAAAACGGCATCGACATCGACCCGGGCGACAAATATGCGTTCGAACCATGGATCGTGAGCGTCGACTTCTCCGACGCCATCCGGCAGAGGTCCAGTGAGGAATACGAGAAGGACCTCAGGCGGCGGCGCATCGACGCCCTCCTCGAGCGCGGCTTCGTGCTGAGGCGCCCCTCGTCCGCGGCGAAGGGGCCGGATCGGTACCTCGCCGACGGGGACAAGCAGGACTGGCATTACGTCCCCTTTGACAAGAGCGCGAACATGGCCCGCGAGTCGCGCATGTGCTTCGTGGCGGACCGGGGATACGGCGGCGGGGGTCCCGTCGACGTCTCCGGTCGCCTGGACGAGCGCCTACGCCTGGGCATCGACTTTTCCGACAGGAGCGTCTTCGGGGACTCCGGGACGATCAACTGGAGCAAGTACTACGCCTATCGCGGGCTCTACCTTACCGACAGCGTCAGAGTCGAGGGGCTGTCCGGGTCCCTCGACCAGGACACCGTCCTGGTGCTCGGGTCGGACAAGTGCCCGATGGTTGGGAGATAGTGCCCGCCAAGAGCCTGTTTGCAGAGAGCAAAGAGAAGCGTCATGCTGATGATGAACGGCTTACGCCAAGCCAAAAGTTTGGCGTTGTGACACAGGCAGAATACATGCGACTTATTGGGGGCAACATCGTCTTAGCCGATAAAGGGCTTGATGATTGGAAGCATGTAGAGCCGAACGATTACATCATCAGTTTGAGAAGCTTCCAAGGTGGACTCGAAATGAGCCGCGTCACGGGCTGCGTTACCTGGCATTACATAGTCTTGCGTCCGCGACAGGAAATCTATCCTGATTACTACAAGCATCTCTTTAAGTGTGATGGCTATATTGCTGAGCTAAACAGCACATGCCAATACCTGAGAGATGGTCAAGACCTGCGATTCTCGAACTTCGTACAAGTACCACTTCCAATTCCACCAATTGCGGAGCAGCGCGCAATCGCGGCATACCTTGACAAAGCATGCGCAGAAGTCGATAGAGCAATTGAAGCCGCCGAAACATCAATTGAGGAATATCTCACGTATAAGCATTCGATTACGTATGCGACCGTGATTGGCGGTATTGGCAAATCTCCGCTAAAGAGAACCGGCGTCGAATGGATGAGCGAGATACCGGAAGAATGGAACACCATCGAGGTCGGAAGACTCGCTGAACAGATCAAGAACAGCAATGACGGCATGCTAGAAACGAATCTTCTTTCGTTGAGTTACGGTACTGTGCGCCGCCGAGATATCAATTCTAATGAGGGGCTTCTACCTGCCAGCTTTGAGAGCTACAACATCATCGAGGACGGCGATATCGTTCTTAGGTTTACGGATCTGCAGAACGACCAGAAAAGCCTTCGAGTTGGGAGAGCGACAGAACGCGGGATTATCACTTCTGCTTACGTGGTGATTCGTCCGAACGAATATGAGAGTTCTCGCTATATTTACTATGCCTTGCATTCGTATGACCTGCGCAAGGGCTTTTATGGAATGGGCGCAGGAGTAAGGCAGGGGCTGAAATGGCAAGAAGCGCGCTATATTCAGATTCCTCAACCGCCTCTCGAAGAACAAATAGCCATTGCCGATTACCTTGATGCCAAATGTGCCGAAATCGACGCAGCCATAGAGGCCAAGCGTAACATAATCGACGAGCTCAAGGCGTATCGCAAATCGCTCGTCTACGAGTACGTCACCGGGAAGCGGGAGGTGCCATGCCAATAGAATCCAAAGAGAAGAACTTCGAGGCTGATATCGAGACGTTCCTCTGCTCGGAAGAGGGCGGCTATCTCAAAGCGACCGATAAACAATCGTTCCTCTACATCGAAGACGGAACCTATCAGGTATGGGACGGCCATGGGTATTCCGATATGCCTGGGTGCGGCGTGGACATCAAGACGCTCATAAGCTATATCCAGGTGACGCAACCAAAGGCATGGGAGAGGTTCGAAAAGCAGTGCGCATCTGATGTAGAGAAGAAATTCTACAAGGTATTCCAGGATGCGGTTGCACGCGACGGTATCATCAGCGTGCTCAAGCATGGCTTCAAGACGCGTGGTATCAAGTTCAAAGTCGTTTCGTTCATGCCGGAGTCGAGCCTGAACGACACATCGCGAGAGAACTATCGGAAGAACGTGTGCAGATGCATCCGACAGTTCCACTTTGCGGCTGCAGGCAACCAGACCGTCGATATGGTGCTTGATGTGAACGGTATCCCCGTAATCGGTATCGAGCTGAAGAACCAGTTCACCGGCCAGAGCATCGATGACGGGATGGTACAGTGGCAGAAACGCGACGCCCGCGAAACGTGCTTCAAGTTCAACAGCCGCATGGTGGCATACTTCGCCGTTGATCTCTACGACGTGATGATGGCGACGCGCCTGCAGGGCAGTGACACCCGCTTTTTGCCCTTCAACCAGGGCTCGAACGGCGCTGGCGAGGATGGCGGTGCAGGCAACCCGCCCTCGGGTGACGATGGGTACCCTACCGAGCATCTGTGGAAGGTCGCCCTGCAGAAGGATGGCCTGCTCGACATTCTGAACAAGTTTCTCCATCTTGAGGTGAAAGAAGAAGTCGAGCTTGATGCGCACGGCAACGAGAAGGCCGTCGTGAAGAAAC
>CADAKR010000256.1:2743-4432 GCA_902788545.1 uncultured Coriobacteriaceae bacterium | reverse complement strand
TCTTCGAAACCGACGCCATCAAAAAGCAGTAAGAGCGGGACACGGAGCCAGGCGCCCTGCCCCATTAAAAGCAGTAAGCCGCCGTTCTTCCGAACCGCGGCTTACCTTGATTCCGATTCGTGTTTTCGGCCTTATGCCTCCATGCCCAGCTTCAGGGCCTGGAGGTTCTTCTCGATGAGCGCGGCCTTCTTGGGCGGCACGGCCTTGCGGATGGCCGCCTCGATCGTTTCGGGAGAGCAGAACGACGTCTCTTTGAGCATCTTGCCGACGAGCACGATATTGGCCAAGCCCTTCAGCTTTTCGTCTTCAGCCATGTTCGTGGCCTCGAGCGCGAACACCTCGACATCGGTTCGCTCGGGAAGACGCGTGACCAGCGAGGTATCCACGAAGATGCGGCCGCCAGGCGTGACGTCGCTCTCGAACTTCAAAAGCGAAGGCTGGTTCATGGCGATGAGGTTGTTCGGATCCATGATCAGCGGGCTGCCGATAGGCTCGTCAGAAAGCGTGACAGAGCAGTTGGCCGTGCCGCCGCGCATTTCTGGGCCGTAGCTGGGAAGCCATGACACCTCGTGATTGTCGATGAGGCCGGCGTAAGCGACCACCTTGCCGGCGAACAACAGGCCCTGGCCGCCGAATCCTGCGAAAACAATGCGCATCTCCTGCATTAGCGATCGCCTCCTTGCGCCTTGTTCATGGCGTCCTGCACCTTGGCCTTGGAGGGCAGCGAGGCGTGGATCTCGTCAAGCTGCGGGTTGTCGGCCGTGGCGATCGGGCACGCAGCCGCGCGTGCGGCGGCTGCCTCGGCCGCATTGGCGTAACCCTCGGCCACGACATCGCGGTACACGCCGAGCGGGTAGTACGGCAGCATGTTCTCGCGCATCCACTCGAATGCGTCGGTCGGCGTCATGCCCCAGTTCGTCGGGCATGTGGAAACAACCTCGACGAGCGAGTACCCGACGCCGTCGATCTGGTTTTGGAACGCCTTCTTGATGGCCTTCTTCGCCTTGCGGATGTTCTTGGGCGAATCAACCGTGACGCGCTCGAGGTACGCCACGCCGTCCAGCGAGCTGAGCAACTCGCAGACGCGCACCGGGTAACCAGCCGTCGAGACATCGCGGCCGTAAGGGGAGGTTTGCGTCACCTGGTTCGGCAAGCTGGTCGGGGCCATCTGGCCGCCGGTCATGCCGTAGATGGCGTTGTTGATGAAGATGATGGTGATCTTCTCGCCGCGCGTTGCCGCATGCACCGTTTCCGCCATGCCGATGGAGGCGAGGTCGCCGTCGCCTTGGTAGGCGAACACGACCTTGTCGGGATGCACGCGCTTGACGCCCGTGGCAACCGCGGGAGCGCGCCCATGGGCGGCTTCGAGGAAGTCGCACGCGAAGAAGTCGTAAAGCATGACCGAGCAGCCGACCGGGGACACGCCGATGGTGTCGCCCTCGATGTCCAGCTCGTCGATCACCTCGGCCACGAGGCGGTTCACGATGCCGTGCGTGCAGCCCGGGCAGTAGTTCGTGACGACCGGCAGCAGCGCATGTGGGCGCTGGTACACGATCTTCTCTTCAGTTTGGGCCATGTTACTCACCCAACCCTTCGTTGATCTGGCGGATCTTTTCGAGCACCTCGACCGGCGTCGGGATAACGCCGCCGACGCGCCCGTAGAAGTCGACCGGCGCGGCGTCGCGCACG
>CADAKR010000256.1:0-2701 GCA_902788545.1 uncultured Coriobacteriaceae bacterium | reverse complement strand
ACAAACCCGCCTTGATGCCCTGCTCGCGAGCGGCGCGCACGGCGGAGCGGGCGATGCGCGACGAGGCGCCGAACGCCACCACGACGATTTCGGCATCGTCGCAGTCGACGAGCTCGGCACGCTGCTCGTTTGCCTTCACGGTCTCGTAGCGCTTGTAGCGCTCGACGTTGGTGCGCTCGAGCTTCTCGGCGTCGAGGTACAGCGAATTGGCGATGTTCTTCGGGCGCTTGTTGCCATGGCCTGTCGTGGCCCACGGCTTCTCGGGAAGCTCGGTTACGGGCTCGGGGAGCTCGACCGGCTCCATCATCTGACCGAGCATGCCATCGCCCAAGATCATGACGGGCATGCGGTACTTGTCGGCGACGTCGAACGCGTTGTAGGCGACGTCGGACATTTCCTGCACGGTGGCCGGAGCGTACACTACCATCTGGAAATCGCCGTGGCCGAGCGCGCGCGTGGCTTGCCAATAATCGGATTGCGACGGCTGGATGGATCCCAGGCCCGGGCCGCCGCGCTCGATGTTGACGATGAGGCACGGCAAGTCGGTGCCGGCGATGTAGGACACGCCCTCGCTTTTCAACGAGATGCCGGGCGACGAAGACGATGTCATGACGCGCGCGCCGGCAGCTGCGGCGCCGTACACCATGTTGATGGCCGCCACTTCCGATTCGGCCTGCAGGTACGTGCCGCCCTCCTTGGGCATGCGCTTGGCCATGTAGGCCGCCAGCTCGGTCTGCGGCGTGATGGGGTACCCGAAGAAGAACTTGCACCCCGCGCGAATCGCCGATTCCGCGATGGCCTCGTTGCCCTTCATCAAAACTTTCTCTGACATGCTCATCACCTACCTATACACCGTGATCGCGACATCGGGGCACATGACCGCACATGTCGCGCAACCCGTGCATTGGCTCTGGTCGACGCAATGTGCGGGATGATAGCCCTTGTCGGTGATGACGTCCGCATTGAGTTCCACGATGCCCTTCGGGCACACCGTCGTGCAAAGCCCGCAGCCCTTGCAGAAGAACTCGTCTACTTCGATTCTTGCCATAACTCCCTCTCGTCCATTCACGTGAAAACGAACAGGGAACAGAATACCGCTTATGTGTGTCGAAATCGTAAACGTATCGTGGAACGGCAACATTCAAAAGAATGCCCGATAATCAGGTCTTTTTCGCTTCAAGCGCCGTCAAATCACACGCAGTGGCATACTATAGGAGTCCCCGATTTCACGAGAGGATGCGGGTTTGAACCGACGCGAAGACAGAACGCCGATCGCGGTGGGAGGCGCTCCGGCAGCTTCAGAGGTGACGTGCGACTACTGCGGCGGGGCCTTCTCTCCCGACGAAGTCCGCTGCCCCTATTGCAACGCGCTCAACCCCGGCGGCGCCGAAAACGCGTACATGAGCAAACTCGAGGATTTGAGGGACGATACCGACCGGCTCGATGACGACGCGCAGCGCGAATTCAAATCGAACGTGAAGCATAACGCCGCGTCAATCGTGCGCACCATGGTCATCGCGATATTCGTGATTGCCGCCTTGTTCTGCCTAGTGCGCCATCTTTACCTTTAGACGATGCGGGGAGGTGTGAAATGAAGTGTCCGAATTGCGGCGGGCAAATGGGGCTCGAGGACGTGGCGTGCCCCTATTGCGACACGCCCAACGCCATGGCCGCCCAGCACCAGTCCGACATGGCGCACTTCCGCGAGGAATACGAGCGAACGCAAGACGAGGTGCTGGAAAACACCTCGGGGATGAGGCGCCACGGAAGCTGGCTTGTGGTCGTGACGATTCTGCTCGTCGGACTCGTCATCGGCATCATCCTGCAGGCGTCCGCCTGGGATATCGGGCATGCGATCCGCGAGCATAACGTCGAGCAAGACGCCGCTGCCGACAAGCAGATGCTCGACACCTACCTCGAGCAGGGCGATTACGGGAAATTCGTCGGGTACTACAGCGCAAACGACATCGGGATTTTTTACGAAAACCCATACCAGGGGCTTGAGATGGCCGCTTACGCATACGTCGACCTAATGCGGTACGTCGCCGCGCTCAACGACTCCTCGAGTTTTTGGTACAAGCCGAATCGCATCGGCGACACGTGCGAGTACATAGCCGAGGACCTCAACCGCATTTACGCGCTCGAGGATCGGTATTCCGACGACATCGATCGATACCTGCCGGCTGACAAGCGCGTCTATTACGACGGCCTGTGCAATCGCACGGCCGCAATCGCCAAGGCGTATTTCGGGCTCACGGATAAAGACATCGAGGACATTCCGAATCTCTCCAAGAAAAAGCTGGCTGCGATGATCGAGGAGGGAATCGCATCATGACGCAAGTCAAGAATAGCAGCCGATCCCCGCTGAAGGTGATCACGGCAATCGTTGCGGTTATCGTGGTCATTATCTTCGTGGCGGCAACGTATCAAATCAGGGAAGTGTCGCAAGGCCATACGGTCAGTTACGATTCGCGCGATTACCTCTACGAGGCCGAGGCTGGCCGGTTCGGCGATCTGTACGAGACGGCGGTGCAAGACATGGACAAGCACACCACCTACAGCACCGAGGTGGCCGAGTGCCGCGCGCTCGCGTTCTATTACGAGCAAGCTGTCCTGGAGCATGCGTACCGCACGACGGGCGATGACGCCAAGGCGGATGCGTGCGCCCAGCGGATGCAAGAATACGAGTCCGAGCTCGGCT
>CADAKR010000255.1 GCA_902788545.1 uncultured Coriobacteriaceae bacterium | reverse complement strand
ACCGAGCTGTTCGTATATCTCCTGCGTGATTTCAAAATCGTACTGCTCGCGTCCCTCGCGGCTCGTGTAGATGATCTCAGCAAAATAGCGATCTGTTTCGGGGTCATGATAGGCAGTCCAGTTGCTGCCGTGTTTTTTCGTTTTCATGCAGCGATATTGCCTTTAAGTACGACTGCTTGCATAAATATGGCGTACTAGTACGAGCTATTCATGCACCAACGAGGGTAAAGTCGTACTTAGAGCTAATAGCCTTGCATGAAACGGAGAAAAGTTGCACTGGTGCAGCGATATCGCCTCTAAGTTCGAGGCGACGTTGCACGGGTGCAGCGACACCGCCCCTAAGTACGGGGCGATGTTGCACGAGGAGCTTGCTCGCGCAGGTGCACGCATGATGGCTTTTCGTTCTTACGGGCGAAAGCGACGCAAGCGCCTTCAAGGGGCAAGCGGTGAGTCGTCGAAGGCATTCCCGGTCGTTAGCTTCCACAATCGGGCAAAACCCGCGTTGAGGCTGAAAGCATCAGCCATTCAGGTGCGTTTCGCTCATGTCATTGAAGCACTGCGGCAACTACGCCTCGAGGATGCGGGCGGCGACTTGCTTCTTGCGGGACAGGACGCCGGGCATCCAGGTGCCGCCTTCGCCCGTGCATTCGATGTCGAAGGCGCGGTTGACGATCTTGCGGTTACCCTCGCAGAGGAACTGGCTGCCCTCGGCGATGATGTCGGTGACCATGAGCAGCACGAACAGGTAGCCATGCGTCTCGACCAGGCCGCGCATGTACTCGCGCATCTCCTGCTCGCGCATCATGACCGACTCGAGGTTCGTCGTCTCGTGCTGGGCGATGAGCACCGTGCCCTCCGAGATCTGGAATTCCTTGGAATCGGCGCTGACGAGCTTGTCGATGGGCATGTCGTCGTCGCCGCCGCGGAACGAGAAGACCTCGATGCCGTACTCGGTGGGATCGACGCCGATGATGTTCGCCAGGTAGCTCACGACCTCCTCGTCGATGGGCGTGGCAGTCGGCGACTTCAGCACGACGGTGTCGGTCATCACGGCAGAGAGCAGCACGCCGGCGATGGGCTTGGGAATCTCCACGCCGTACTTGCGGAACTCCAGCGTGACAATCGTGGCCGACGAGCCGACCGGCATGTTCACGAACTTGATGGGGTTGACTGTGGAAACATCGGCGATGCGGTGGTGGTCGATGATTTCCACGACCTCGGCGTCCTGGATGCCGTTGGCCGCCTGGCGCACCTCGTTGTGGTCGACGAGGATGACCTTGCGGTGCGGGTGCACGGCCAGATCGGTGCGCGTGACGATGCCGATGGGGCGGCGATCGTCGTCGAGCACGACGGCCTCGCGCCACGGTTGGGCCATGATGTCGGCGCGCGCTTCGTCGAGGCGGTCGTCCTTGTCGATTATCAGGATCTGGTTTTCCATGACGACCTCGACCTTCTCGTCGAGCGAGGATATGAGGTCGGATGCCACGGCCATGTGGCTGGCGCCTTCGTCGAGCTTGTCGGTCGCTGAAATGTAGCGGTTGGCGATCATGCGCGTAGACACGAGACCCTGGTAGATGCCGTCTTTGTCAGTGACGACGACGGCCTGGATGTTGTGCTTGCGCAGAATGCGGCCAGCTTCGATGAGCGTGGCGTCGGACGGAATGGTGATGACATCGGGCGTCATGACGTCGGAAACGCGCGCGAACACGTTGTTGATGACCATGGGCGGCTCGATGCCCCATTTCTCCAGCACGCCGGCCGTCTCGGGGGGAAGCGGGCCCAAGCGAGCCGGCACGTAGACCTGCGGATCGGCGCCGGGCGCCGCATCGCGCTTGGCGAGCTTGTTTTTCAGGTAGGCGTAACCGATGGCGGCGCTGATGGCGTCGTTGTCCGGATTCTTGTGGCCGACCACGATGATAGGCTGCGGCAACGGCATGTCTCTTCCCTCCGCTTGGTTGCGAATCGGGCGCTTGCCCCTAAGGTGGCTGCCCAATCCCTGCTGGCGTGATGCTCGACGTCGCACAACGTCATGTCGGCTTCCCATTGTGACACGTTTGCATGCGGCGCGCCAGACGGCCAGACGACCGGCTTTGGATTGCCGGTCGCGCTATTGCTCGAGCCGGTCGAGGCGGCGCGCCACCAACCACTCGCGCCATGCCCTGATTGAAAGCGACGAGAGCAGAACGCCTCCCGCCAGCATGAAGGCGGCGCAGAACCCGAACAGGAGCTCGTCGCCGCCGGCTTCCTGAAGGAGGGCGACGAAGAAGACGCCGCAGAGGAGCATGACGAGCGCGAGGATGCCGTAGGCGATCCACTGCTGCTTAAGCTCGCTGCGGCTTTTGCGCGATCCGGCGATGACCTCGGCGGTTGCTTGCGAATAGGTCTTGCACGTGTCGATGCCGGTCGGGTCGTCGCCGATTTCGGCTAACGCGGCCACGCAGGACTTGAAGCTTTTCCACCATTGAAGCGCGGCGGCGGCGCTGGCCGCCATCATGCCCAAATCCACGAGGAGCGGCTTGATCCCCTTGCCCAGCGCCACGATGCCCACCGCGAACGCAACCGTGAGGACGGTGCATGCGCCATAGACGATCGCCAATCCCAGGCTCAGCGAACGCGTGCCCTTCACCTGGTCATACAGCAGCTCGTCGCGCAGCTTTTGGGCTTCGGGGTTCATGGCTTCCTCAATCATGCAGTGCTCCACAGCGGCAAGGGCGGGGCA
>CADAKR010000254.1 GCA_902788545.1 uncultured Coriobacteriaceae bacterium | reverse complement strand
GTCGGGAGCTTCCTGGTCGATCGGGCGCATGAGCGCCATTTTCGCGAGGCCAGCGACCTTGTCGAAGGTCGAGCCGATGCCCACACCCACCACGAGCGGCGGGCACGCATTGGCCGCTTTTTCGCGCACGCAGGCTAATACGGCGTCGATCACGCCCTGCCTGCCTGCGCCAGGCGTCAACATGACGACGCGGCTTGCGTTGTCGGAGCCGCCGCCCTTGCACATGATATGCAGCCGGGCGCCAGGAAGCTCCGATACGCGCAATTCGCAGAACGCAGGCGTGTTGTCACCGGTGTTCGCACGGTCGAATATCGCATCGCGCACGAGCGATTTGCGCAGGTTGTTGGCCGTGAATGCATGCGCAACCGCTTCGTCGACCCCTTCGAGCACATCGCCCGACACGACGACATCGGGGCCGATTTCAAGGCATACCCACACGCTGCCGGTGTCTTGGCATATGGCGACGCGGTCCTCGCGCGCAATGCGGGCGTTTTCCACGAGAAGGCGCAACGCCTCACGGCCACGCGGGTTTTCCTCGCGTTCGTACGCGTTGAGGAGACCAGCCTGTATGTCGGCCGGCAGCTCGAATGCCAACTGGGGCAGCGCGTCGCGAACCGTTTTCGCCACAAGCTCTTTCGTGATGGTCTTCATGTTATTTCTTCGCACGGGTCGACTTGCGCCTGCCCTTGCCCTTGGCGGCCTTCTCTTGCTTCTCCTGCTCCTTTGTGGGACAGTCGAAGTTGGGGCACAGCTTCCACGGCCCGCGTGTCGTCGTGATGACGACCATTGGCGCACCACATGCCTCGCACACCTCTTCGGTGGCCGTCAGGGCGCCGTACTGCGGAAGCGGGTAGCTGCAACCGCAATCGTCGTAGTTCTCGCAGCGTATGAAGCGCTTGAGCGTGCGGGGATTACGTTGGGCGATCAGCTTCGCATCGAAGATTCCGCGGTCGGTGCATGCCGGGCATATGCCAACCACGACGTCGGGCTCTTGGTTCGACTCGCAGTTCGGGTCGATGCACTGGACGCGCGGCTTTGCGCGGAACGCCGACACCTTCACCTGGGGCATGCCGCATGTCGGACATGGGTCGTCAGCGACTTCGATCTTGCCCTTGGGAAGCGGGTACGTGACATCGCAATCGGGCCAGCCTGCGCAGCCGATGAACATGCTGCGCGTCTTGCTCGATGCGCGGATCTGCAGGTCCTTGCCGCATTTCGGGCACGTGCCAACGTATGCGTCTGCAGCCACGGCATCGGCAAGCGCCTCTTTCACCTGCTCTTGCACCGGAAGCAGCGCCGAAAGCTCGGCGGCGAGCAAGTCGCGCGAGTTCATGACGACCTGGGCCTTCGTCGTCTCTCCTGCGGCGATGTTGCTCATCTCGTCTTCGAGCTCGGCTGTCATCTCGGGGTGCGTGATGTGCGGCGCGTACGTGTCGAGCGCGTCGACGACCGCCATTCCCAGCTGCGATGGCTCGATGGGGTCGTTCATGATGTACTTGACGTCGTAGAGCCGCTGGATGATCGAATGGCGCGTCGACTTCGTGCCGAGACCGAGCTTCTCCATTTCCTGAATGAGCTTGCCCTGGCTGTAACGCGCAGGGGGCTCGGTCTGCTTCTTTTCGCACGTCGCTCCCCTGAAGACGATGACCTGGCCTTCGTCGAGCTGGGGAAGCTGATCGTCTTTCTTCACGCCATACGGGTATATCGCGCGGAATCCCGCCTTCACCGTGACATCGCCCCGGGCGGCGAACTGCTCGCGCGCACCCTCGCCCGTTCCCGGCACATCGATGGTCACTTTCGTCCCCTCGACGATCGCGGCTTCGGACAAGGTGGCCAGAAAGCGCCTTGCCACCAGGTTGTACAGCTTGTATTCCGCCGCTCCCAAATCGTCGGGCGTTGCCTTGGCGGTCGGGTAGATGGGCGGATGGTCGGTTTCCTCCTTGTTGCCGCGCGTGGCGGTGAGCGTGCCCTTCGCGAGGAGCTCGTTGCAATACGGCGCGTATGCGGGATTGCCGCTTATGGTGCGCACGACTTCGGCGAGGTTGAGCGACGACGGGTATACGGTGTTGTCGACACGCGGGTAGGAAATGTAGCCATCCATGTAGAGGCTTTCGGCGATGCGCATGGTGCGCGCCGGCGAGAGCCCCTCGGCAGCGGCGGCGGCCATCAGGCTCGTCGTGTTGAACGGAGCCGGTGGACGCACGGTGCGCTTCTTCTTCTCGATGGCGGCGATGCGCGCGTCCGTGGCGCCTTCCACGTGCGCCATCGCCAGTTTCGCAGCATCCTCGCTCTTGAAGCGGGCGGTCGCATGCGGCGCCTCGAACTCGTCTGAACCCTCACCGAAGTGGCCCTTGATGACCCAGTAGTCCTCCGGCACGAAGGCGAGACGCTCCCTTTCGCGCGCGACGATCAAGGCGAGCGTCGGCGTTTGCACACGGCCTGAGCTGCGAACGTTCCCGTAACCGGCGAACTTCACCAGCGTGAGGTAACGCGTGAGGGCCGCACCCCAGATCAAGTCGATGTCTTGGCGCGATTCACCTGCCGCGGCAAGGTTCTCGTCAAGGTCTACGAGGTTCGTGAACGCATGGTTGATCTCCTCTTTCGTGAAGGCGGAGTACCGCGCCCGGCTCACCGGGGCCCAGTCGTTCACCTCCTTGATGCACGACAGGGCATCGGAGCCGATCAGCTCCCCTTCGCGGTCGAAGTCGGTCGCGATGCAG
>CADAKR010000253.1 GCA_902788545.1 uncultured Coriobacteriaceae bacterium | reverse complement strand
CGCCTCGTTGGCCTCCTTGCTCTCGGCCAATTCGGAATTGAAGCCGATGGAGGCCTTGCCCACGCGCGCGGCGATGATGTCGGTAAGCCCCACGAACGCACCGCCCAGGATGAACAGGATGTTGGTGGTGTTGATGGGGATGAGCTCTTGCTGGGGATGTTTGCGCCCGCCCTGCGGCGGCACGCTCGCCTCGGTGCCCTCGACGATCTTCAACAGCGCCTGCTGGACGCCCTCGCCCGACACGTCACGCGTGATGGAGAGGTTCTCCGCCTTGCGCGCGATCTTGTCGATCTCGTCGATGTAGATGATGCCGATCTCCGCGCGCGGAATGTCGAAATCAGCTGCCGTGATGAGCTTCAGCAAAATGTTCTCGACGTCTTCGCCAACGTAGCCCGCTTCGGTGAGCGTCGTGGCATCGGCGATGGCGAACGGCACCCGCAGCGTGCGCGCGAGCGTCTGGGCGAGCAGCGTCTTGCCCGAACCCGTGGGGCCGAGCAGCAAGATGTTGCTCTTCGCCAACTCGACGTCGTCGTCAGCAGCCGCGTCGAGGCTGATGCGCTTATAGTGGTTGTAGACGGCAACTGACAAGGCGCGCTTGGCCTGCTCCTGGCCGATGACGTAATCGGACAAGTCGGCGTACAGCTCGTGCGGCGTGGGCAGGGAGTCTAGGACCTCGCTGACCGAAGGAGCCTCGCCCGTGCTGGGTATGTACTTCTTTCCCTGGGCCTCTTCGAAGCGCCTCTCCTTCTCGTCAGGCGTCGTCCAGCCGACAGAGCCATGCGCGCCGGGCTTCATCTGCATGCCCAAATCGCGCATCATGGCTTCGGCGCACGTGGCGACGCACTCGTCGCAGATGTAGATGTCATCGGGACCCGCGATCATGGCCGTGACGTCCTGCGGGCTTTTCCCGCAGAACGCGCACACGGCGTCATCGCGCCCGTTCTTCGTTTCTCGCGTGCTCACTTCATCCCCTTGTCGTAATGGGTTTTCGGGGACAGGAGAGAAAAACCCATCCTGCATGTTTGCCGGCACAATGGGTTTTTCTCTCCCGTCCCCAAAAACCCGTGCCGCTGCTTCGCTATTCGGCGGCGGCGGCGCGCGACGTGGTGATGCGGTCGACCAAGCCGTACTCGAGCGCCTGCTCTGCCGTCATGTAATTATCGCGTTCGGTGTCGGCCATGATCGTTTCGAGCGACTGGCCGGTGTTGTCGGCCAGGATCTTGTTCAGGCGCTCGCGCGTCTTCAGCATGAAGTCGGCCACGATCTGGATTTCCGTCTGCTGGCCCTGGGCCTGGCCGAGCGGCTGGTGGATGAGCACCATCGAGTTCGGCAGGCACAGACGCTTGCCCTTGGTGCCGGCGGAAAGCAGCACGGCGGCCATGGAAGCGCATTCGCCCAGGCAGATGGTGGACACGTCGCACTTGATGAAGTTCATCGTGTCGAGGATGGCAAGGCCAGCCGTGACCGAGCCGCCCGGCGAGTTGATGTAGAGCGAGATGTCCTTGTCGGGATCGGCGCTTTCCAAATGCAGGAGCTGCGCGACCACGGAATTCGCCACATGGTCGTCGATCTGCTCGCCCAGGAAGATGATGCGGTCGTTCAGCAGGCGCGAGTAGATGTCGTAGCTGCGCTCGCCGCGCGGCGACTGCTCGATGACGTACGGGATGAGCGCGTTGTTAATCTGTGCTGTCATACATACCTCTTTTCGTCTCAAAATCGTTAACTTCCCTATAGTAATGGAAACGGACGCGCCTTAAAGCGGCACGCCCGTTCAACGTTGAGTAAACGAAACAAAAGGCACAAACGGCTATTCCGCGGCGGCCTCGTCGTCCTTCGAGTGCTTGCCCGCCTTCTTGCCCTCGGGCTTCTCCTCGGTAACCAGAGCGGCATCGACGAGCGCCTTTGCGGCCTTCTGGCGCAGGATGCCCTGACGCAGCAGGTACATCTGGCCGTTCTTGCGCCATTCCTCCATCATGTTCTTGGGGTCGGACACGCCGGCCTTCTCGAACTCGGCGAACAGGTCGTCGTCGGTGGCCTCGATGCCGGCATGGGCTGCCCAGGCGTCGAGCGCGAGATCCTGCTTGGCCATGTCCTCGGCCTGGCGCTTGATGTCATCGGTGAACTGGCCCGACGTGATGCCCTGCTGCTGCAGGTACATGTCGAGCGTGACGCCAGCGCGTTGCAGCTGGTTGAAGAAGTCCTGGAGCAGCGTGGTCTCGTTCTCCTCGACCAGGCCGGCGGGCACGTCGCCCTCGAGGCGCTCGGCGAGCTTCTCGAGCACGCGGTTCTCCTTCATGCGGGGCAGCGCATTACCCAGCGACGAATCGATCTCGTCGGCGACTTCCTTGCGCAAATCCTCGACGGTGTCGACGCCGATCTTTTCCTTGACCCACTCGTCGGTGAGCTCGGGCACCTTCTCCTTCTTGACTGCCAGCACCTCGACGTCGAAGTTGATTTCGGTGGTCTTGCCCATGAGAGCCGCCGTCATGGCCGTGGGCTCGGAGGGCACGGCGATGGTGAACTGCTTCGTCTCGCCCTTCTTCATGCCGATGATCTGCTCGTCGAACGACGCGGGGAACAGACCGCTGCCAACGCCGTACTGCATCGAATCGGTCGTGATGGAGGAGATGTCCTCGCCGTTGTCGTCGGTGGCGGCGATCTTCAAATCGACATGCTTGTCGGCCTTCACCTTCGTGTTGGCCGGGGCGTCGACGTACTCCTTGTAGTGCT
>CADAKR010000252.1 GCA_902788545.1 uncultured Coriobacteriaceae bacterium | reverse complement strand
TGCTCGTCGAAAATGCCCATGTCCTCACCTCCCCCTAGTCGTTGGAAACCAGCTCGGCGTACATGCCGCCCGCCTCGTACAGTTCCTCATGCGTGCCGCGCTCGACGACCTTGCCGCGGTCGAGCACGATGATCTCGTCGCAATCGCGGATGGTCGAAAGCCTGTGCGCGATGATGATGCAGGTGACGCCGCGGTCCTTCACAGCGCGCACGACCTCGTATTCGGTCTTCGCGTCGAGCGCGCTGGTCGCCTCGTCCATGATGATGATGCTCGGATCGGCCGCGAGCACGCGGGCTATCTCGAGGCGCTGGCGCTGACCGCCTGACAGGTCGCGCCCGCCTTCGGAAACCATGCCGGCATAGCCGCCCTCGCGCGCCATGATGTCGTCGTGAATCTGCGCGTCGCGGGCCGCCAAGATGACCTCGAAGTCCTCGATGGATTCGTCCCACATGCTGATGTTGTTGGATATGGTGTCCTCGAACAGGATGATGTCCTGATCGACCACGGCGACAGAGCTGGTGAACACGCTGCGGTCGATTTCCGACGCAGGCTTGCCATCGAACAGGATCTCGCCGCTCCACGGTTGGTACAAGCCGGCGATCAGCTTCGAGAGCGTGGATTTGCCGCAGCCCGACGCGCCGACGAAGGCCACGCTCGCGCCCGGCTCGACGGTCATCGAGAAATCCTCTATGACCGGATCGCCCAGCCGCGCATAACCGAACGTCACGTTCTTCAGCTCGACTTGCCCGTACAGCTTCCCGTAGTCGGCGTCGTCGACAAGCGGCTCGTCCTTATAGTTGGGGTCGACGGGATATTCCATCACGTCCTCGACGCGCTCCATTTGCGTGCGCATCTCCTGAATGGTCTGCCCTGCCTTGACCGTGGTCATGGCGGGATTCATGAACAGCGAGATGTAGCCTTGGAACGCCATGACCATGCCAAGCGAGAACTGCCCGTTCATGGCGAGGAACACGCCGATGATGAGCACGGCGTAATTGGCGAGGCTCGCCAGGAAGCCCGGCACCATGCCCAAGTACAGGTTCAGGTTTGCAAAGCGCGTGGTCGCCGTGTTCACCGACGCCTGGTAACCTGCCCACTTCGCGAAATACCCGTTCTCGGCGCCCGACGCCTTGATCGTCT
This sequence comes from uncultured Coriobacteriaceae bacterium, assembly GCA_902788545.1. Classification (GTDB taxonomy): domain Bacteria; phylum Actinomycetota; class Coriobacteriia; order Coriobacteriales; family Eggerthellaceae; genus UBA9715. The sequence goes on along the minus strand of CADAKR010000252.1, from coordinate 1,623 downwards.
CGATCATCTGGATGCCCGACACGGTGGATGATTCCAGCTGGCCCGCATCCCGCATCTGCACGCGAGTGATGTTCACGCGCTTGCGCGAAATATAGCTTGCGAGCAGCGCGTTCACCACGATGGCGGCGATGCCGACCAGCGTGAGCAGCGCCGAGTAGCGGATCATGATGACGAGGTAGAACACCATCATGGCGATGTTGAGCACAAGCGGGGTGAGTGTGTTCACGAGCGTTTCGGCGATGACGGCGTTGGTGTTCTTGCGCCGCTGGATATCGCCGGCTTTGCGTTGCGAGAAGAACTCCATGGGCATGCGCAGCACCTGCCACATGAACGTGGACGATCCGATGACGGCCATTTTGCCGTTGATCTTGAGCGAGTAGATGGATTTGACGGCGACCACGATGACCTGAACCACGGCGACGGCGGTGAGCAAGGCGATGAACGGCATGAGCAGCTCGGAGTTCTCGCCTGTGAGCAAGTGGTCCATGAAGAAACGCGTGAAAGCGGGCGTCAGCATCTCGAGGAGGTAGCCGACGAGCGTGGTCAGGGCCACGAACGCGACGGCCACGCCCGCGCCCCGCAAACGGTTACGGGCGAACTCGATCGTGCTCTTGCGCTTGCCGCCGGGGACGAATTCGTCTGTCGGGGCAAAGGTCAGGCATATGCCACCGTACGAGCGCGCGAACTCCTCGATGGGAATCTTGCGCGAACCTTTCTCGGGATCGTTCACGAAGGCGCGATCGCCCTTGAAACCGCAGAGCACGACATAGCCCGCGCCGTAGGTGACGATGCAGGGATACGGCCCCTGCTCGCGCAATATATCGATGCTGCGCTGGTAACCCTCGACCTCAAGGCCGTAGTTGCGGGCCGCCTTGGCGATGTTCTCGATGCTGGCGCCGTCGCGCGACACGCCGCAATCGACGCGCACTTGCTCGAGCGGTATCCATTTGCCGTAGTACGCGCAGATCATGGCGAGCGCTGCCGCACCGCATTCGAGCGACTCCATCGCCATGACCTGGGGAGCCTTGGCCACGCCTTTCTCCATCGGATGGTTCGTCAACGCCTGAGCCTCCGCCTCGTCAGTTGAGCAGCAGCGATATGACCTGCGTGGTCTTGTAGCCCACACGCACGGTGTACATGCCATCGGGAATATTGGCGCGCGCGGATGCCACGGGTTTTCCGTCCGCGTCCACCCCGACCGTCAGAACCTCGGTGTCCACATCGCCGACTTCCAACTCCATGCCGGGCTGCACCTTGCTCGCCTTCGCGGGGTCGTCGAACGTCACGACGAGCTCGCCGCCGACGGCGTACGCCGAACCCGTGGCGTAGCTTTCGATGGTCGTGAAGCTGCTCCAGAGCAGCAATCCTGCGACGAGCAGGACAACCGCCACGAGGAGCACCCAGATTTTGGGGCTCGTGACTTTCAGGTAATCGTTGAGCTGTTCGGGCGAGGACATCCTGCGAGCGCTCTGCACCATTTCGTTGTCGCCGCTCATCGGGCTTCCTTCCCTCCGTCGAATGAACGCGGACGCGATGCGCCACACGGGCGCATCTTTTAGTGCGTCCATTTTACCCATTATTCGACCGTAGAGAACAACGGGGTGGCAGATGGGGCCACTTAGC
>CADAKR010000251.1 GCA_902788545.1 uncultured Coriobacteriaceae bacterium | reverse complement strand
AAGAGGGCTTCTCCACCGACAAGGCGTTTTCCATCATCGAGGAGGGAATCGGCAGCCATTTCGATCCCCAGGTGGCACGCGCGTTCCTGCATGCACGGGACAAGGCGAAAGCTGTGGCGAAGAGCAGCGAGGAGAAGAAACGGGCCGAGGAGGAGGCGAAGGCGGCAGCTGCAGCGCAACAATCAGCGGATGACGCCGAAGCCGAGCAGGCAGACACGAACGAAACCGAAGATGACAAGCACGCAACCGGCGATACGGGCGCATCAGGCAACGGCACTTCCTGACGAAGCGGTGATTTCCATGACAGAACAAACTGAAGGCATATCCAAAGAGGGCAAGGTCTCGGGCGGCATCAGCATCCGCGTCATCGGCGCCGTCGCCATCGTCGTCGCCATCCTGCTCGCAACCTTCGCGTTTTCGCTTGCAGGCTACATCGCGGATGCGAGAGACACCGCCGTCGCCGATCAGCAGCGCTACACCCTGTGCGACCAGGCCATCGACGATTTGAAAGACGCATCCGATTACCTGACGACGCAAGCGCGCTTGTTCATCGTGACGGGCAACCCCGAGAACATGCACGCATATCTCGAGGAGCTGAACGTGACCGACCGCCGCGGCCAGGCGGTCAAAGTCCTCGAGACGAGTTTCTCGAGCGACCTGCAAGCGGCTGCCGACCTTCAGCAAGCGCTCGCCGCGTCCGACGAACTCGCCGAAAGCGAGCTCACCGCCATGAGGCTGGCTGCAGAGTATTACGGCACTTCCGATGTGCCCAAACTCATCGCCAACTCCAAGACCGTCGAGGGCGAGCAAGCCATGAGCCCCGAGCAGAAGGAGGCTGCGGCGCGCAGCATCATGCTTGACGACTCGTACGCCCAGGCAAAAGCCACCATCAGGGAAAACGTCGAAAACAGCTCGGAAGCGCTGCTTGCAGAGCTCAACAAGGAAATCGAGGAGGCCGACGCGCTCACGCAAAACCTCCTGTTCCAACTGCGCATCGCCGTCGCCCTGCTGCTATGCGTGACCATGGTGCTTGTGCTCGTGCTGCTCATCTACGTGCTGAAGCCGCTCAACAGCTACATCAAGCATATCGGCAAGAACGAGCCGCTCGAAGCCAGCGGTTCGTACGAGCTGCGCTACCTCGCCGACGCCTACAACACCATGTACGAGGACAACAGCAAGCGCATCATGCAGCTGCGCGAGTTCGCCGAGCGCGATTCGCTGACCGGCATCAGCAACCGCAACGGCTACGACAGCTTCCTGGCCAAGCACACACGCGACATTGCGCTGATCCTCATCGACATCGACAACTTCAAGGAGTTCAACAAGGTATACGGCCGCGACACGGGCAATGCCGTCATGGTGAAGCTGGCCAACGCCCTTTGCGAGGCCTTCCGCTCGACCGACTTCCCCTGCCGCATCGGCAGCGACCTGTTCGCCGTCATCATGACGAACATGAACGCCGACCTGCGCGAGGCGGTCACGAGGAAAATCGCGCTCGTCAACTCGATCATGGCCGACGACTCCGACGACCTGCCGCTTGTCACGCTTTCGGTCGGCGCGGCCTTCAGCGCCGAGGGCATGACCGACCATGACATTTACGACGCTGCCGAAACGGCACTCGAATCCGCCCAGCAGAGCGGACGAAATCGCATCGCGTTCTATGGCGAAGGTGTCGTAGAATAGGCGAATCGGGTTTTCAAGGGAAGCTGCATGATGGAGACCGAACAAGAACTGCTTGATTTCATCGGACGGCCGGAATCGGTTGTCGAATACCTCAATTCCCAATCTTTCGACGAACTCGTGGAAATGGACCTGGTGAACAACCGGATCAAGAACCTGTTCCACGTCGAGGGAAAGTACTTCATCCCGGTGTTCGACGGGTCATTCAAGGACCTGTACCACTATTCGAGCGAAAACATGATCCACCCCGACGATAAAACCGTGCATCAGGACTTCATGAACCACGACACCATGATGGAGCGGTTGAAGAACTCGAAAATCCCGGGCGTGATCAGCGCGGAGTTTCGTTATCGCCTGCAAAACGGCGAGTGGTGCTGGGTCAAGCAGGTCATCGTGGGCGGCGCCCAACACGGGCTGGCCGACGGCATAATCCGCTTCTACGTTTTCGACATCCAGAACCGCAAGCAACGCGAACTTGGCAAAGCCGTCATCGGGCAGCATGATATGGCCCCCGCGCGCGATGCCTTGACAGGCCTCCGCCGCGAAAAGGAATTCTTCGCCGCAGCGCGCGAGTTCATCCCCGAATGCGAAGCGGGCACATGGGATCTCATCTCCATCGACATCGACCAGTTCAAACTGTTCAACGACTGGTATGGACGCGAGGCGGGCGATTTCGTGCTAGCCAAGATCGGCGGCTTGCTCACCAAGCACGAGGTGGTGGACGGATGGCTTGCGGGCTATCTCGGCCAAGACAACTTCTGCGTCATCATGCCCCACGATGAAGACGGCATACAGGCCCTGTTTGCAAACATCGTCAACATTGTCGCCGAATTCGGCACGTCCTTGAGCTTCACGCCCGTCTTCGGCATCTGCGCTATCGATGGGTCGAGCGCCGTGCTTGACCTGTTCGATCGGGCCACGCTCGCTTCAAGCGCTGCGAAAGACGACTTCAAGCACCGGATCAGCTATTTCGAGCCCGAGATGTACCGCCAGACCGATGCGGAATACCGGCTGCTCACCGATTTCCAGAAGGCAATCGTCGACCGCGAAATCTTCTACGAACTGCAACCGCAGTGCAGGCTC
>CADAKR010000250.1 GCA_902788545.1 uncultured Coriobacteriaceae bacterium | reverse complement strand
TGTACGGAGGCATTGGGGCCTAAAGGTGCCGACACGCAACATGTGGTGTCATCGCAGGTAACAGCTTGAAAACGTGTGCCACTTGTCCCATTTTTTTGTTGATGTTGGGACACGAAAACGATACAATCTGCACAGTTGCAAACCGAGGGGATAGGCCCTTCGAGTACCTAAAAGGGGGTTTATATGCTTGAAATGCTGAAAGAGCGGAAAGCCGCACTTGAGGCCCAGGGCAAGAAGGGCTTCACCCTGATGGAGATGCTCATCGTCATCGCCATCATCGCCATCCTGATCGCCATCGCCATTCCGCTGTTCACCCAGCAGCTGAATGCGGCGAAGCAGGCTACTGACGAATCGAATGCTCGCGCCCTGTACGCGCAGGTTCAAGCGAACTACATGCTGAATTCTTCTTCAAATCCTTGGATGAAAGACGACCTGGCGACTTTGCCTTATAAGGGTGCTGCAAGTGGAACAACGACATATGACGGAACAACCTATAAATGGTCTGATAAGCTTGATTCACTTACAGTTAGCGCTACTGGCGCAAGTGGTGCACCGGTGGTGGTTGTAAAGACAAACGGTGTTGAGAGCACATTCGGTACGCCCGCGTCATAAGTCGCTAACCATATTACGTTATAATCAAGAAGCCCAGGTTCACCTGGGCTTCTTTCTTTATCGGCCTTCGCTATAATGCCTTCATGCTGTTTGAAAGCCCTCTCATAACCGCCTATGCGCTCGTTGTGGCTGCTCTGCTGGGGTTGGTCATGGGCAGTTTCATCAACTGTTGGGCGTGGCGCTATATCCATGGCGAATCTGTTATTAGTGGCAGGTCGCACTGCACGAGTTGCGGGCACGACTTGGGCATCCGCGACCTGGTGCCCGTGTTCAGTTGGCTGGCTTCGAAGGGCAAATGCCGCTACTGCGGTGAGAAGGTGTCGGCGCGCTACCCTGCCACCGAGATCATCTGCGCTGTCGTGTTCGTTGCCATTGTGGCGGTGTACGGCCTTTCGCTCGAAACGGTCGAGCTGCTTATCTTCGCTTGCATCCTGCTGTTCTTGTCGCTCACCGATATCGACGATTTCCTCGTGCCGAACGGTTGCATCGTCGCGGCGCTCGTCGTGCGCGTCGTGTACATGGCCATTGCCTGCGCGCTTGGCCAAATGACGTTGGCCGATGTGGGCTACTTCGCGGGCAGCGCGTTCGCTATCGGGGTTGCTTTGCTCATCGTGGTGCTTGTGGCCGACAAGGTGTTCGGTCGCGAGTCGATGGGCGGCGGCGATCTGAAACTCTACTTCGTCGCGGGGCTGTATTTCGGTTGGCAACAGGGTATATTCGTCGTCATCCTGTCGTGCGTCATCGGCATCGTAGTTGCAATCGTGGCGCCGCGCAGGAAAGAGCCGAGCCCCGAAGGAATCCCCGAATGCAAGTCGGAAAGCGCCATGAAGCGCGTATTCCCGTTTGGGCCATCCATCGCCGTTGCTTGCATCATCACGATGCTCGTGGGCAATCCGCTCGTGTCTTGGTACGTTGGCCTACTGTAACGCGTATACAATTCCCATTTGCCCTGCGAAAGCGGTACAATATCCCAGATTGGAAGCATATTCGACGCAGAGGGGTTAACCGTGTCTCTCATAGGGATTGATATCGGCAACAACAACTGCAAAATGGCCGTGCGCGAGGGAGGCAGCATGCGCCTCATCTCGACGCGCATGCCCGAAAACATGGTGCGCGACGGCGAGGTGACCACGCCCGAGACAATGGCAGTGTTCCTTAAGGAAGTGCGCGAAAGCGAACGGGTGAAGGACCGCGATTGCGCGCTGGTGCTCAACCCGTCGCAGGCGTTCTTCCGTCATGTCACATTGCCGCCCATGACGGTTTCCGAGCTCATGCTGAACTTGCCCTACGAGTTCCGCGACTTCATCAACAACGATCCCGAAAACTACGTTTACGACTACGCGGTCGACGAAATCGTGCGTGACGAAGAGGGCAACATCGAGCGCATGGAGCTGTTCGCGGCTGCCGTGCCGAAGCCGCTGGTCGAATCGTACGGCGTCATGCTGAAGAAAGCCGGCTTTAAACTGAAGATGATCACCCCGGCGCCCATGGCCTACACGCGCCTGTTGCTCGAGCACGTGAAGGCGGTTCCCGAGGATGCTGACAAGGATGTCGTGCTGGTCGATATCGGCCACGCAGACGTCATCGTCTCGCTGTTCCGCGGTCTGCGCTACGATTCGGCGCGAACCATCGATTACGGGTGCGAAGAGCTCGACCGCATCATCGCCGACATCAAGGGCATTGACCCGTACACGGCGAGCAGCTACAAGTTCACGAACTTCGAAGGCGTGCTCGACGATCCGGATTGCCTGGCCATGTGCGATCGGCTTGCCATGGAGGTCTCGAAGGTCGTCAACTTCTACAACTTCAACAATCCCGAGCGGGAAATCGAGCAGCTGTGCTTCCTCGGCGGCGGAGCCCGCATACCCCAATTGACCAATGCCATCTCGGAGGCGGTTTCGGTTCCCGTCAGAAGCGTGGAGTCGCTGCTTCCGCCCGAGGCCTGCGGGCAAGATAACGCGCCGGTGTGCGCTATGGCAGTTGCGGCTGTCCTCGAAGGCGAGGCGATGTAAATGGCGCTCGATTGGAGCAAGGAGATATCGTTTTCCGGCTTGAAGAAGCGTGCTCCCAAGCCCAAGGACGAATTCCCGTCTAAAACCTACATGAACCTCATGGTCAGCGACAAGAAATCGTTCGACCTGAAAAGCAACATTCCCCTGATGGTCGTGCTGCTCA
>CADAKR010000249.1 GCA_902788545.1 uncultured Coriobacteriaceae bacterium | reverse complement strand
TGATGCGCGACACCTGCGGCGTGATGTTGGTGAGCGCAGCTTGGAAATACGCAATAGGGCCAAGCGTTTTCTTGGCCGGTTGCGCATCATGCATGATGGCGGCATCGTATCCTGCACCCGCCATGATGCCGAATCCGTGGCGCTCGTGCATGATCTCGATTTCGCCCAAGTCGAAATCGAGCGTGTTCATCGAGCGCGTCATCTTCGCGAGGGCATGGGGCTCGTAAGGCGCGAAGAGGTTGTTGGCGAGGAGGTTGCCCGTGCCGGCGGGGAAGGGCAGGATGGGAATGCCCGTATTGGCAAGCGTGTAGGAGACGGCGGCAATCGTTCCGTCGCCGCCTGCCGCGACGACGGCGTCGAACCGGTCGGCGTCGTCGAGCATGGTGGCGATTTCGGTTGTGCCGTCGGTGTAGCGGATGCAGTGCTCGTCGCCATCGGATGACACCATGCGGATGTAGTCGTATATTGCTCCGTCGCCATAGCCCGATGATGTGTTGTTTACGATGAGCAGCTTCACGCGTGATCTCCAATCGCAATGCCTGCAATTGCTGATGGTATGATACTACCGCAATACGAATAACTCCGAGGTGGGATTTACCGCATGTACATTGACTCACAGGCCGCGTTGGAGGCCTTTGTCGAACGCGCGAAAACGGCGCGTCTGCTTGCCATCGACACCGAGTTCCTCAGGGAAAAGACGTACTACCCGAAGCTGTGCCTCATGCAAATCGCGACGGATGACGAGCGAGTCATCATCGACCCGTTCGCTGTCGACGACCTCACGGTCTTGAAGGGCGTTTTAGAGGACGAGAACATCACGAAGGTGTTCCATGCGGGGCACCAGGACATCGAGATCATCCTCTACGATATCGGCTGCGTGCCGCATCCCGTGTTCGACACGCAGGTGGCGGCGGCGCTGCTCGGCCAGACGCAGCAAATAGGCTACGGGGCCCTTGTGCATTCCGTATGCGGGGTGAAGCTGAAGAAGGTCGATTCGTTCACCGATTGGTCAGCGCGTCCCTTGTCCGAATCGCAGATCAGTTATGCTGAAGACGATGTCGTGTACCTGCCGCAGATATACGATTCGCAAATCGAAGCCCTTGAAAAGAAGGGGAGGCTCCATTGGCTCGATGACGAGCTGCGCATTATGGAGCTGCCGGAAACGTACATGCCCGACGAGCAGGAGCGATTCCGCAGGCTCAAGCACGTCGGCCAGCTTTCGAGGCGGCAGATGGCCGCGGCGCGCGAGATGACCTCGTGGCGCGAAATCGAGGCTCGCAAACGCAACGTGCCGCGAAAGTGGATCATCACCGACGAGCAGATCGTGGAATCCTGCAAACGCGAGCCGCGTACGATCGATGACCTGTTCATGATCAGGGGTATGCGCGAGCGCCTGACGACGCGCGATGCACGGGCCCTCATCGAGCTTGTCGTCGCAGCGCTCGATTCTGCTCCGGACACATGGCCCGAGCTGCCTACAAGCGGCAAGAGCGAGGCGAACGTCGACGTGCAGGTCGACATGCTCATGGCAATCGTGCGCATCCGGGCCCGCGAAAACGACATCGCCATCCCGACGCTAGCCAGCCATTCCGATCTGGTTGAAATCGCGCGCGGGCACTATGACGGCGCCGAGATACTTCGTGGCTGGCGCCGCGACATAGTCGGTGCCGAACTCGTCGATTTCCTCGAAGGTCGGCTCGCCCTGTCTATCGAAAAGGGCCGCGTGAAAATCAAGCCAACCAAGTGCTAGAAAACGATGCGATACCTGCGTCAAGCTCTATTGCCGCATGCGGCGCCTGAGCTGCAACTGAGTTCTGGGCAGGTGTCCAACGGGCGGGTTACGCGGATATGGACACCTTGCAACACACGTTATAATTCAAACGGAAAAAGGTGTGCGTAGAAGGGAGCGAAATGAGTTACTGGATGCTCATCATCGTGACACTCGTCATCGGCATGGCCGCATCGGGCTACGTCAATTCTCAGTTGAAGAAATACCAGAAGGTCCCGTCTTCGAGCGGCATCACGGGGCGTGAGGCTGCGGAAAGGATGCTTGCCGCCCACGGCGTCACCGGCGTGCAAGTAAGGCGCGGTGCCGAGGGGCAGGACCATTTCGATCCGCGCACGAATTCGATTTCGCTTTCGCCGAGCGTGTACGACTATTCGACGGTGACGGCGTACGCCACGGCATGCCATGAAGTAGGGCATGCGTGCCAGTTCGCCCAGGGCTATATGCCCCTCAAGATGCGCTCCGCCATATGGCCCGTCGCGAACCTGGCGTCGAGCATCTGGTTCATAGTCTTCCTCATCGGCCTGTTCATGGTGAGCACGACGATTGGCGGCGTGATGATCGACATCGCGATAGTCATGTACGCGTGCGTGGTTCTTTTCCAGATAATCACGTTGCCCGTCGAGTTCAACGCATCGCACCGCGCGATGGATTACATGAAGTCGATCGGCATGCCCGAAGCGGAAGCCGCTGGATCGTTTTCGGTGCTGCGCGCATGCGCGCTCACCTACGTCGCTGCGGCGCTTGCGTCATTGCTACAGCTATTGTATCTGCTCGGCATGCGCAATAATAACTAGACGACATGCCGATGGAACAGGGTTTCTTGGATAACGCAAAGCCCGAGGGGGGCGCCGGTTCGAAGGCCATGACGGTCTCGGCTGCCATGGCGCTTGCCAAACGCTCGCTCGAGGACATCACGGTCACCATCGTGGGCGAGGTCTCCGAAGTTTCGGTGAAAGCCGGATATAAAGCCGCCTATTTTACGGTGAAGGATTCGTCGGCGGCTTT
>CADAKR010000248.1 GCA_902788545.1 uncultured Coriobacteriaceae bacterium | reverse complement strand
GCCGTTGCGGCGGGCCTGCCGCAAGCATGCCTCCTGCAAGTCGAAGCGCATGCTGAGATCGACGAGCTTTTGGCGTGCGATGACTGCGTTGACTTGCTCATCCCCCGCGGGTCGAACGCTTTCGTGCGCTACATCATGGATCACACGAAGATTCCCGTCATGGGCCATGCGGACGGCATGTGCCACATCTACGTTGATACCGCTGCCGATTTCGACCTGGCATGCCGCGTCATCGTGGATGCCAAGACGCAGTATCCGGCAGCATGCAATGCAGTTGAGACCATCCTCGTTGCACGCGCGGCGGCGCCGGCATTCCTGCCCAAGCTCGGTGCGGCGCTCACTCAGGCGGGCGTGGGCATTCGCGCGACAGAAGAGGCGGGCGAACTGCTCGGCGCAGATTGTGGCTGGGAGGCCGTGGAGGTCGGCGACTTCCGCGAATACCTCGAATGCACCCTTTCCATCGCCCTCGTCGATAGCGTGGGGCAAGCGTGCGACTTCGTGAACGAGCACGGTTCGCACCATACGGACTGCATCATCACCGATGACGATGAAGCGGCGGACACCTTCATGCGCCTGGTCGACTCTGCCGGCGTGTACCGCAACTGCTCGACGCGTTTCGCCGATGGGTTCCGCTACGGGTTCGGTGCCGAGGTGGGCATTTCCACCGCGAAAGTGCACGCCCGTGGACCTGTGGGCTTGGAAGGCCTGGTTACCTACAAGTACCTGCTCGAGGGCCAAGGCCACATCGTCGGCGATTACGCAACCGGCAAACGCGCTTTCACCCACCGCGACCTGTAGCGACAAGAGCAAAAAGGGGTGCTTCTCCGGCGCAAAGGGAACCAATTGGGGATACTCCCCTTTTGGTTCAAGATGGATGCCGAGACTGATTCAGCGCTCGGATACTTACTCGAATATCACAAGGTCGTCGCGGTGGACGAGCGGTTTGTCCGCCATTTCGGCAAGCAGGCGGTTGCGCGAGAGCTCTTCGCGTGAGCGCCCGAGAGCCAGTTCTGCCTCGTCGCGGCTGGCGGATACGCGGCCACGTGCGAACAGATGACCCTGCTCATCGAGGATGTCCACGATGTCGCCGTTCTCGAAATCGCCCGCAACAGCGGCGACGCCGACGACGAGCAGCGAGCTGCCCTTGCGCTGGAGCGCTTGTTTGGCGCCCGCATCAACCGTGATGGACCCGCGCGCCGAATCGCCAAGCGCGATCCACAGCTTGCGGGGGGTTATTTCATGGGCAGCTTGCTCCGCCGTGAACAGCGTGCCGACTTCACGTCCGGCCGCCGCATCGACGATGGCGTCAACCTGTCGACCAGCGCAGATGACGAGCGGGATGCCCGCCACTCCCAGCACGCGCGCGGCCTTCACCTTCGTGATCATGCCGCCCGACCCCATGGCCGTGCCGGCATCGCCTGCAGCCTCGATGATGGCCTGGTCGATACGGGTGACGCGCCTGATGAGCTTGGCGTTGGCGTCTTTGGCGGGGTTTGCATCGTACAGCCCGTCGATATCGGACAGGATGACGGCAAGGTCGGCATTGATGAGGCACGCCACGAGAGCGCAGAGCGTGTCGTTGTCGCCAAACCGGATTTGCTCGACTGACACGGTGTCGTTTTCGTTGACGATGGGCACGACGCCCAAATCGAGCAAGCGCTCGAGCGTGTCGCGCGCATGCAGGTACGCCGTGCGATCGGCTGTATCGCGCCTGGTCAAGAGAACGATTGAAGTGGTCATGCCGTGACTGGCGAACGCGTCGCCCCAGGCACTGGCAAACATGCCCTGGCCGACCGACGCCGCCGCCTGGAGCGTGGGCATGTCGTCGGGGCGCTTGCCCGACATGCCGAGGCGCTCGAGCCCGCAGGCGATGGCGCCCGACGATACGACGACAACCTGCCAGCCCTGGGCGCGCACGGCCTCGATCTGGCGCGCGAACGAGTCGAGGTACGCGTGGTCGATGCGCCCCTCGCCCGTCGTCAGCGTCGACGACCCGATTTTCACCACCAGTCGTTTCCTGCAAACTCCCCTGCTAGTCTTTCCAGTTGGACGCTGCGCCCAGGGCAGAACGCCCAACTGCGTTTCATCCTAGTCCTCCAGCTCGGCGAACATGTCCTCGTGGGCCAACGCGGATTCGAAATCGAACGAATAGCCCACGATGCGGACTTCGTCGCCATCACGGGCGCCGGCGTCCTCGAGCGCCTTGTCCACGCCCATGCGCTTCATGCGATGCTGCAAGAAGGCGATGGCCTCCTCGTTTTCCCAATCGGTCTGCACGACCATGCGCTCGACGCGCGGGCCCGACACGCGAAACACATGCTCGGACAGCTGCACGACCTGGTAAGCCGCATCGCGCGCCTCGCGCTTGTGCTCCCAGACCATGTCGTATTGCACCGTGCTCTCCTGCTGCACGCGCGCAGCCTCGCGCAGTTCGCGCACCTTGCTGCCGATGGCGTTCTTCAGACTTTCCACGCCCTCGCCCGTCAGCGCGCTGATGCGGTAGAGCTTCGGATCGATGGGGCTTATCCCGAACTCGTCGCCACCCGCCGCAGCGATGGAGTCGGCCTTCACGCGCTCGGCAAGCTTGGCGCAAACCTCTTCGGTTCCGGCAACGTCGATTTTGTTGGCGACGACGATACGTGGGCGACGTCCCAGCTCATCGGCGTAAAGCGCCAACTCGCGGTTGATGATCTCGTAATCGTCGAGCGGATCGCGCCCTTCCCAATCGCCCGTCAGGTCGACGACGTGCACGATGAGCGCCGTTCGCTCGATATGACGCAGAAACTCGTGCCCCA
>CADAKR010000247.1 GCA_902788545.1 uncultured Coriobacteriaceae bacterium | reverse complement strand
CCAGTCGAGGTGCTGTTCTTGGAGCACCGCCGCGATTTCGAGCCGTTCCTGCAGATTATCGGCCACACGTCGAGCCCCGCTCCTATTGCGCGCACGGTTGGCGCCATCACCTATCGGGGCCTTCCCGATTGGGGCAAGGTGGCAAACGCGAAGGAGACGTATCTGGCGTCGGGCGGAGATGACTGGGGCTCCGAGTTTGCGCGCCTCGCGAAGCAGCCGGGCGCGTTTCGCAGCGAGCTGGTGATCATTTCCGAAGGGCCTTACAGCAATGTGTCCGCCGATGAGACCCCTTTTAGGACCGAGGAGTGGGTTCGCGTTGCGCGCGAGATTCGGCTGCATCACGAATGCGCCCACGTGGTGTGCCGGCGCATCATGCCCGATGACGTGCTGAGCGTGTGGGACGAAGTGACCGCCGACGTGGTGGGACTGCTGTCCGCTACCGGGCGCTACGATGCCGCGTTGGCCGCGCGGTTCCTGGGCGTTTCTGCGGACGGCTTTACCGAAGGACGGCTCACGGAGTACCTCGACGACGAGCAGAAGGCCCGCATCGATGAGGTGGCTGCAGAAGTGCACGACGCTTGCGTGCGCATCGAGCGCATGAGCGGGCCGGCCGAAGCAGCCGACCCGTTTGCGTTTTTGCTCGACCTCAAGCGCGCGCCATTGCTGGCGTTCTAGCTGCTATTGCCGGCAGACGGAGCCGTGGGTTAGGCGTTTTGCCGCTTCTCGATGGGCAGCCAAACCTGGCTTTTGTAGTCCTCTGCCGTCATGTTCGGTCCCGAGTACAGCTCGATGTCGGATTTTGACGCCCACTCGTAGCCCGAGCTGGGAAGCCATTCCGCCAGGATGCGGTGTTGCAGCCGCTGCATGGCATCGGGCATCGGCCCCACGCAGTCGAACACGGCGTAGGTGGCGGCGGGCACCTGGCGCTCCTCCATGCCCTCGGGGCATGGCTGCGAAGTGGCAACACCCACCAGGTAACCGTTGAATGTGCCCTCGTCGCAGAACGACACGCCCAAAAGCCCGGCTGGCTCGCTGCCGTCCATGAGCGAAAGCGCCTCATGGATGCGCCGCCCGTTGTCTTGGTTCAGCTCTTCCCAAAATGCGGTTGCCTTCTCGCCGGCAGTTTCCAGCGTCCAATCGCCGCCCGTGGCATGACCTACCACGCGGAAAGCCGGCTTCTCGATGATTCGGTACTCCATTGCGGTATCTCCCTTCACCTGGACTGTGAAGGCAAGGCGCGGATGCTGGACGGCTTTGGCCTCGCCACGCTTGACCTGCGAGGGGCTTGCGCCCTGCACGGCTTTGAACGCGCGGGTGAACGCAGTCGGGCTTTCGTAACCGCACTCTAGGGCCACGTCGATGACGCGTCTGCCTGCTGCGAGCTCTGCTGCCGCGAGCGACATCCTGCGCCTCCGCACATACTCGGCAAGCGTCATGCCCGTCAGATAGGGGAACATGCGCTGCAAGTGGAACTGCGAGCAGGCTGCCCGGCGCGCCACTTCGGCCGCATCGACTTCGCCGGGAAGCTGCTCTTCGATGTATTCCATTGCGCGGTTGAGGTCGTCGATCCAATTCATCTCGCCTCACCTCCTTCCTACGCAGGTGATTGTGGGATATGCGCCATTGTACGTCCTCGCAGCAATCGTGCAGGCTCTGCAAGCACGAAAAGCAGGCGTTGAGATGCGTGCTTCTGCAAAACGGCGTCCAAGATGACAATATTTCCGTTTTAAGAGACAAGGTGCACGAGTTTTCGTTCTACCCAACAGGCAAAACGTTGGCTCGTGGCGCTTCGGCTCAGCAGCGCATTTTATGGTCACATCTGTGACCTGGGGTTTTGCAACCCAAGGAAAAGCACTTTGTCTCTAAAATCGAAAAAATTGTCAAATCGGGTGCGATTTCGCAAAAATGCGTCGCTTACACCAAGGCGCTCGGAGGAGGGCTGCTCACATCAGTAAGAACAATTCTCGAATTTCATGAAGAATAGTTGACACTAAGTGTTTAGGTACTATACTGTTTAGCACCGAAACAGTTAGGAGGCAGCGTGTCCATTGAAGCAGGAATAGAGCTCAGCTGGGCGTTCGAGCGGGCGTTTCACAAGTACGCGGCCTACGAAAGCCAGCCGCGCGACTTCGGCATCGGGTTTCCGCTCACGCAGAACGAGATCCACGCCATCGTGGTCGTGTGCGAGAACGAGGGCATAAGCCTGGGCGAGCTCGCCAAGCAACGCGGTGTCACCAAAGGGGCGATGTCGCAGTTGGTCAGCCGGCTCGTGAAAAAGGGGCTTGTCGCGAAGGAGGCGGCAGAGCATTCGGCATCGTATGTGGCCCTCGTGCCCACGAAGCTGGGACGGAAAGCCTACGAGAACCATGGTCTTGCCCATAAGACGATGGGTAAGACCATCGAGCAGCAGCTGTTCGCCGATATGAGCGAAGAGGAGATGCTGCGCATCGCCCAGAAATTCAACCGATTCGCGGAGCTCGTCGACGCCGAGATGAAGGAGGTGGCCCTATGAGCCCGAACGCGACTTGGGCGATTTGCCCTCTGTGTGGAAGGCCGACGAAATTGAAGCTTAGGCCCGACACGAGGATCGAGAACTTCCTGTTTTTCTGCCCCAAATGCAAACAGGAAGCACTTATCGACGCCGAGGGCACGCGCATTACACGGGCAAGGGCCATGACGAGGCGAAGCGCGTAGCAAGTAACCGATAGCAAAGCGCCAGACGTTTAACGCAGAGCCGGTTCCCGAAAGGGGAGCCGGCTTTTTTTGCAAGAGAAATCAAAAGGACGAGAAAGAAGGGAAC
>CADAKR010000246.1 GCA_902788545.1 uncultured Coriobacteriaceae bacterium | reverse complement strand
GTCAGACAGTTCCGCCTCCGCCAATATCAGGCAGAAGGCCCGCGATGGCGGCATCAAGGCGTTCGAGCATGGCTCGTCGCATCGCGGGAAAACACGCTTCTCTCCCATTCCTTAGCTTTGCATCTCATCCCGCCTTCGATAGAATCGCGCTAGAGCTGCCAAAAGGGAGGAAGCGCATGGGACCGCAGGAAACTATTGCGCAGGCAATCGCACGCAAGGCGCACGCGGGGCAAACCGACAAAGCCGGCGCACCCTACATCGAACATCCCGCGCACGTGGCCGCACCGGTAAGCGGCGACAAGGCAAAGGCAACGGCATGGCTGCACGACGTCGTGGAAGATACGCCGATCACCTTCGACGACCTGCGCGCGGCCGGCGTCGACGACGACGTGATCGACGCCCTCGAGCTACTCACGCACGACAAAAGCGTGCCCTATCTTGACTATGTGTCAAACCTGAAGCACAACGACCTCGCCCGAACGGTGAAGCTCGCCGACCTCACCCACAACAGCGACCTCAGCCGCCTGGCCAAGGTCACGGATGCCGACCGAGAGCGGGTACAAAAGTACCGCCTCGCGATCGCCCTGCTGCGTTCCCGGTGAGCTAGTCCGCCCGGTCGGCGAGAAAGGCCAGCATCCTCTCAAATGCATCCCGTGCGACTTCGTCCGAGCGCTCAGAAGCCACGAAGCAGTGCGGCATCTCCAGGCCACGTTCGGCCAGCGGGTCGATGAGCTCGTGCGTGACACCTGCCTCCGAAAGCGCTGCATCCATGTGCCTCATGTCGTTGTGATATTCGCTACCAAGAAGTACCGCGGGCGGGTAGTCCGAGGTGACCCATTGGGTGGCATCGTAGCGATGGATCTCCTCCTTGCTGAGGAAGATCGTGCCGCGCACATAGTTGCCGATGAGAACCTTGGTGCCTAGCGAAAACTCATCGTAGACAAGCGGTGCGTCATCAATCACGACGGCTCTCACCTGCTCTCGCTCTAGTGAAGGCTCAATGCCAAGCTCGGCGGCATACTCTGGGTTCGAGAGAACGGCACCCAACTGGCTGGTTATGATGGCACCGGCAGACGAGCCCATGATGATGACATCGTCCATGTCGAGGCCATACTCGTCCGCATGCGACTCGCACCAGGCCAGTGCCTGATTTGCCTGTATAACAGGAACTGGAAAACGGCAGTCGGGCACGAGTCCATAGTCCACATTCACGACGTTGTATCCGGCCGCGCAGATGTCGTCCAGAAGCGACGTGACATCACTCGATGCCAGCGGATCGCCCATGCTCTTGCTGCCCCCAAAGAAACCGCCGCCGTGAAAGTAGACCAGCGTGGGCCTTCGCACGGAGGTATCCGAGTCGGGGTAGGTAATGTCTAGAAAGCTGTTGGGGTACTCGTCGGCGTAGGCGACTTCGGTCACGATGCGCTGACCGTTGTCCCGCACCGCATCCATGGGCTCGCCCTCAGGTTCATAGGTGTTGGTCGTCTTGACCGTACCGGCCGAAAGCGCCTGGATTGCCCCAACCACAATCTGCGTGTGAGTAGCCAGCACCAGAGCGAGCACGACAAGAGCAACGCATATTCCGCCGACCACCCTTGCGAGCAGCCGTAGACGCCTCTTTGTCTTCTCTTTCATCTCGGCCCCCTGAAGAACGCCCTTGATTCATTGCCGTTGATACAATCGTATCGTCCGTTCAACAATCGGTTCGATGCCACACGCGTGAACGATACGCATCGGCGGCTTTCGTATCAGGAGGTCTGTCGTGTCTGCATATGCCACAGACATGCTGGGGCCAGCCCTGCTCTCGTTCATGGCCGAGAAGGACATTCGAAGGGTAACCATCGACGAGCTTGCCATAAGGGCGGGCGTGGGCCGGGCCACATACTTTCGCAACTTCTCGTCTAAGGAGGAGCTGCTGACCGCCTGCCTCGTTCGCCGGTGGCGTGCTTACGAGGAAGAGCACCGCCTGAAGGAGCTCGCGTTCTCGAATCCCGAGCGTGCCCTGCGCTACTTCGAGTTCTGCCTGTCATTGCGCGCGGAAAACGACCTCATGATCGAGCAGGGATGCGCAGGTGCCATCCTGGCCGCGTTCGAAACGATCGTAAGCGACGCCGACTTGGGACGCGAGGGGAGCTACGAGGCCGCTTTTCTCGCCTACGGCCTCTACGGTTTGTTCGTCACATGGGCGCGCAGTGGCTGGAAAGAAACCCCACAGGAACTGGCGGCCTTGGTATCGGGCCGCATGTTGGGCGGGATTGTCGGCTAAAACGAGCGCAGTCAGTCTAGACGAGCTCGCAGAAGCAGACTTCCAGGCTTGCTCCTGCTGCGCGATACGTTCCCTCGTAACACGCAGCGACGAGCACGCGAAGCTGAGCAATTTTGCCGCATGTGGCATTTTCTCTCAATAGAAGCATCGGACCAATCCGTCCGGCGCTCTGCCGACACCTCGCCCACGAGGCGTCCGGGCACATCGCCCGATGGGCGCTCGAGGTGCAGGACGCGAACGTCGCGGACAAGGACAACCCGACCATGGCGCTTGAGGGCGTCGACCGACCGCAGGCGTTCATCGGCGAGATGGGTCTGGCTTCGAGCTTTTCCGAGATGGACTCCGATGCATCCAGCGAGCGCTTCTGGCCAAGTATCGGATGCACGTATTTCCCGATCGGCCTAGCACTTGGCAGTTAACGAGGCTGCGGATCATACGCCAACAGGCTCGCCGTACTCGCGCACCATAGCATCGCGGTTGACGACCCACTGCTTTCCGTACTTGCGGGCGTCCACCCCCGGCACTATCTTTCCGTAC
>CADAKR010000245.1 GCA_902788545.1 uncultured Coriobacteriaceae bacterium | reverse complement strand
CTCGCCTTCGACTATCCCCGAGGATTTCTCGCGCACGCCGCGCATCCACAAGTGCTACCTGCTGCACCGCGCGTGAGGGGCGTGCCCGCCGCCCGTGAATTGTTGGTGATGGGCCCACGGTTGGGATAGAATAGTCGAGCACTCGCGCCCATAGCTCAATGGTGGAGCAGGGGACTCATAATCCCTGGGTTGGGGGTTCGAATCCCTCTGGGCGCACCATGATTGCGCAAGCCCCCGGCAACGGGGGCTTTCTTGTTCGGCCTTGCTGCATGGATTCGAACCGATGAGGGTTCGAGCGCCTGGAAAACGAGCCAGTGGCTCGTTATCAGCGAGAACGGGAAAGCTTTAGCTTTCCCCCGGTACATGCTTAAAACAGGGGTCTCGTCGGGCGCCTGCAAAAGCAATCTCGCAGCGCGGATTCCTGGCCATTTTTTCGTATTTCCGACGATTGCCCGTTTGCAAGCCCCTCCTGCTGGCAATTTTTCCGCTTTTCCGACGATTTCGAGAGCGCGTTCCGCCGGCGCGGCATCGTCGATTCGCGAACGGGCAGGTCAACGGGCTGCCCGTTTTCCAGTCGCCGGAGCCCCCGCGTCGAAATCGTCGGAAAAGCGGAAAAATTGCCAGACCCAACGGCCGAATCCGCGATTTCGTCGGACAATCGAAAACAGTGACAGCCCTGAACGCTGTCTTCTGCCCGATTCGCTCGGTTGCATCGCGAGTGGCTGTATTGGCGCTTTTCACCATCCGAGCTGTAACGATAAGGGTGCAACGTAGAACGACGTTGTTTGTTGCATTCGGCACCCAGTCCCGCTGTTACATCACGCTTTCGAGTAAACGAACATGGCCATGGTTTCGGCGGCGATGAAGTCGGCGTCCCAGGTTTGGGACGAGCGCTCGACCGAGTAGGGGTCGTTCACGATGACCTTGCCGTCGTTGTCGAGGCCAGCCAACACGAAGAAGTGGCCGTTCGTGGTGAAGAAGCCCGGGCCCAGGTTTGCGATGATCACATGGCCGGCGGCGAGCTCTTCCTTGATGTTTTCGGCGTCGGGGTAGGATTCCCAGCAGTTAAGCCCCAGCCCGTTTGCTATCTCGGTGAAGAAGGCGCTGTCGGTGCCGTTGAACTCGGACATGAATCCGCCTTCCTCGGCCATGACGGCGATGTCGTGGGGTGTCTTGTCGACGGTTCGGTTCAGGCCCTGGTACACCATGGCCAGCGACGTCGGCCCGCAGCCGGTCAACCCGAACGAGGCCGAGCTGTAGATGGTGTAGGCCCAACGGCGGTCCCATTGGTACAGGTGGGGGATATTCGTGGTCGGCACTTTATCGGAAGGCGAGGCGACGTCCATGGCCAGCTCCTTGTCGGCGACGGCGTCGTTTGCCGGGTACTTCGCGGGGAATTCGCGGACGTAGGGAATGGAGGCCGGCTCGTCGGCGGCCAGCTTCAGGATCTTGTACTGGATCGCGATGCCGTCGAACGCGTACTCGTCGGGGTGGGCGGCAATCCACAACGCATCGGGGTTCGTCTTGGCTTGCGCGATGAGCTTGGCGGCCTCTTCCTCGCCGAGCAGCGACACAAGGGCCTCGACACTTGCGTTGGACGTCTCGAGCGAGCCGACCTGGTTGGCTGTCTCGACTTCCACGCGCTTCGCCTTGGCTTTCTGCCCGACGGTGTAGACGATGTCGTGCGCCGCGGCAGCCTGGCTTGAGGCCGACGATGCCTGCGGCGCCTCGTCGGTCTTCGAACAGCTCGGCACGATGACGGCGAAGATGAGCGCGAACAGCGCGATGATGACGACGATGCCCGCGCCGACGACGGCGATGCCGGGGATGCGCTCGAGAATCGATCCCGTGCGCGACGATGTGGGCTGGGAAGACCGGCGCTGGCCAGAAGGCGCCTGTCGGCGCGAGCTCTCAGACGCGCGGCGCGATGCCTCGCGGCTCCCGCGCGAATTGCGCTCGGGTTGGGTTTGGCGCCCGGAACGCGCGGGGCGGCGTTCGTCGGCGCCACGACGCGAAGGCTGTTCGCGGTCGCGCGAATACTGGCTGGCCTGCCGGGGCGCTTGGCGCGTGTAGCGTGATTGCGAGAGGTGGTCGGATTCCTGGCGGGCGCGTCCGTAGGAATCGGTCGATGAACGCGAAGCAGAGCCGTCGTAGCGGCCCATGCGCGCTTGCGACCGCTCTCGTGCGGTGCGCCGTGCTGCGTCATCGTTGTAAGGCATGCTGCGTTTCTCCCTATATATGCGCCTAACAGGGGAAGTGTATCAAAACAATCGCTGATTGTTGCCGAGGCTAGCCCTGTCGTGCGATTTTCGCCACGAAAAAGCCCTCATAACGCTGCGTCGGGCACAGCGTCAGGCAACCTTCAAGCGCTGTGGGCAGCAGCGGCAGGTCGTCTCCGCCATCCAGCGATACCGCTTTCAACTCGTAGGAGCCGCTCCGACGGGCCTGCTGCAGCGCCTCTGACACGATGTCCTCGTTTTCACAGGCGAGCACCGAGCAGGTTGAATACACGAGCGTGCCGCCGGGTTTCAGCAGCTTGAGCGCCTTGGCCAGTAGCGCACGCTGGGCTTTGCGCGATTTGGCGACGAGGGCGGGGGTGAAGTGTTGGTGTAGCTTCGGGTCGGTGGCGCGCAATGTGCCGGAGCCGGAGCAAGGCGCGTCGAGCAAGATACGGTCGAACGAGAAGAAATCGTCGAGGCGGCGTGCGTCCGTGCGCATGACCGTGACATTCGAAGCGCCGAGTTTTCGCAGGTTGTGTTCGAGCCGCTCGGCGCGCGGGGCATGCATCTCGCAAGCCATGATGAGCGCCTT
>CADAKR010000244.1 GCA_902788545.1 uncultured Coriobacteriaceae bacterium | reverse complement strand
TGCCCGTGAGGGTTATCCCGCCCCTGGAGCTCGACTCGCCGCTCGAATGCTCCGACACGTTCAGGCCCAGGTAGGCCTGGAACGCCTTCGCGCTGGGGAACCTCTCGAAGTCGCCGACCTCGACGGCTATGGCAAAGGCCGTGTAAGCCGAGACGCCCTTGAGCAGCACGAGCCTGTCGACCGTCCGCGCCCACGGCTCCTTCTTGGCCTCGCTCTCGATCACCCTCTGGATCCTGTCGCGCCGGTCGGCGTGGTAGGTCACGTCGGCATGGAACTCGTCGAAGACGGCCTTGTCCAGCTCGGTCTCGAACCTGAGCCCGGAGAGCCACCTGACGTAGGCCGCCGACCAGCTCTTGCGTCCCTTGCCCCACACGTGCCCCTTCCGCAGCAGGAAGTGGGACATCCTCAGCTTTGCCCGCGTGAGCGCCTCCCTCGCGTCCTCTCGCTGCCTCACGAGGTCCTTGGCGGCCTCCTGCCCGGCGTCGGGTATGTGAACGGGCGGGATGTTGTTGGTGGAGAGCATCCTCGCCAGGAACCGGGCGTCGCGCCTGTCCGTCTTCACGCGCTCCCCGGACGGGCGGAGCATCCTGGACGTGGCGGCAACGACGCACTCCAGCCCGCCTTCGTTGAGCGCGCGGGCGAGGACGAATCCAGTGGGGCCGGTCTCGTAGACCGCCCTCATAGGGGCCTCGAACTGCGACGCCCAGTCGACGATGTCCTGCGGGGCGGGCTCGATGAACATCCTTTCGACGACCTCCCCGGTTAGGTGGTCAAGCGCGCACGCCGCAACCGAGCGGGCATGCACGTCCAGGCCGATGCTGGTACGATACTGCATGAGAAGCCTCCTTGTGACTTGTGGCGGAACCTGCTGGCAAGCTCATTTTCGTTCCGACCCACGCTCTTGTCACCCAGGGGGCTTTTCAGTTCGCGCCCTGGGACTCCTCATATCGTCTAAATTGGGTGAGCGGAGGGAGTCGCGGGCAGCTTGCGGCTGATTGTGCGGACAAACCTCTGGGCAGGGGCTCAGCTCAAATGCAGCACCTTGTTGATCGCGATGGAAACGTAGACCGCCAGCGCCGAGAGGGCAAAGCAGAACACCACCAGGACGAAGGCCCGTAGGGCAAAGGTTTTGAGGACCGCCTTCTTGTCACATCCGGGCCCCAGGCAGGTGACCAGAAGGTGCACCTCACGAGCAAACAGGATGAGAGCCGACGAAAGCAGGGTGGCGATCGCGTAGACGCTGAACGCGTCTGCCCAGGTGTTGCCCTTGTCGGCTCCAAAGAATCCGACAGAAAGCGGAACGAGAATCACGAAGTAGAACGTCCAGGAAAGCACGACAAAGAGCTTCTCGAGATGCCGCAGCTCGGACCAGGTCCGCCTTGGCGTTGGCAATGCGGGAAAGAACCAGCGAACGATACGCATCGGGAGCGGAAGCTGCTCGGCCGGACACTTCGCCTGGTTCGTCTCAGTGCGATGCTCTCGGAAAGATTGGTTCGTTTTTGCATGCTGTTCGCGGGAAGATCGATCGGCCACGGCAGATCGGCCGATTGCCGCCTGCATGGCAACGGCGAGCTCGTCCACGTCCCGATACCGCGCGCTCGGCTCAAACGCACGCGCCCTGTCGATGACCACGCGCAGCACGAACGGCACGCGGCTCTCGTCGGCAAGCGCCTGCTCAAAGCCCTCGTCACTGGGCTGCACGCCCGTCAGGAGATAGCCCAGCATGCTGCCCAGCGCGTACACGTCGGAGCGTGCGTCGGTCTGTGCGAAGCCAAACTGCTCGGGCGCGGCAAAACCAAAGGTCCCCATCCGTGTCGTGTCGTGCTTGGCACCCTCGACGTATGCCCGCGCATTGCCCAGGTCGATGAGGCGGGCATGGCCCTGCGCCACCACGACGTTGTTTGGCGTGATGTCCCGATGCACGATGCCGTGCTCGTGCAGGACCAACGCCGCGTCGCACAGGTCCATGACATAGCTCGAGGCGTCGCGGACCGAAAGCGTGCCGAGCGATTCGATCAGCTCCGCCAGCGTCGCGCCTTCGACATAGGAGGTAACGGCAACGAACGAGTTGGGCAGCTGGTAGAGGTCCCTCACCTGCGGAAGCAGGGGCGACCTGATTCCCTGGAGTGCGTACCAAGCGCGCTTGTTGGCGAGCTCGTCCGGAATGTATTTGCGAATGAGCAGCTCGGGGCCCGAACCCTTGACCAGCTCCGTGCGGCCCGACGCCTTGTCTGCCAGCACGCGCACTATGCGGTAGGTGTCATCGTGCTCTATCGCTCGTAGGAGCTGCTCGTCGTCCACTATCCCTCCGGAGACAAAAGGGTGTCCTCTCCCAGACGATACAGCTCGTCGTCGCATTCTGCACGTGTCAATCCGTGTTCGATGCAAAAGATGATGATCGCGTCGCGCGGCACCTTGGGCCACAGCTCGGAATGGCCGGCCAGGCGCAGCAGGCGCTGCGTCTCCTGGAGGGTGCACCGCAGTCCAAACGCAAGCATGAGCGCGTTGTCGCGTCCGGGGTGCCGCTCGCCAGAGAAAGCCTGGTAGCCAAAGGTGGTATTGATGCCGGCGGCGCGGAAGACGTCGGAACGCTTGAGGCCCTTCTCCTTGAGGAGCTGGCACAGGTAATCGGGAAGCGTCCGGTCGGGCAGCTTGGCCTGCGAGAGGTACGCCTCGGGCGACGCGCTCGCAAGCAGCTGCTCCAGCAGCTCGTCTGTCAGGCGTTCCGTGGCCATACGCCCTTGCCCATCTCGCTGCGCCGATACGAAGGGGTGGGACCCTTACGTATCATGATACGTAAGGGTCCCATCCCTTCGTATCGGACATT
>CADAKR010000243.1 GCA_902788545.1 uncultured Coriobacteriaceae bacterium | reverse complement strand
CTTGCCGTACTCGTCGGGGTACTTGCGCTCGAGCAGCCACGCCGCGGCGGTCCAGTGCTGTGGCTTGTCGGCTGCCGCCTCGACCTTCTGCAGCAGCGTCTCCTTGTAGCCTGACTCCGCTCTTTTTAGACCCTCATTTAACGAACGTTTCAACTTCGTGTCGTCCTCGCGCAGCCACCGGTAGAAGGTCTGCTCGGCAATTCCGAGGCCCTTGCAGATGTCGGCGTTCGACAGGCCGTGGGATTTCATCGTCACGGCTTGCTCGACCAATTGGGATGTCAGCTTCGGCTTTCTCATGGCTCCATTAAAACCCGTGGTTGCAATTACGAGCGCCCGGCCTTGAAGTGCTTGCGCATGCTCTTGACGTCGAACCCGTACTTCTCGCAGGTACGTCGGTTCTGCTGGCGCAGGTTGTGGTAGTCGCGCCTGGCTTCCTCGAGGGAAGGGCCGTTCAAGTGCTCCATCCGCTCGCGCTCGATGGCCTCGGAGAAGGCGACCTCCTCCTGCACGCGGTAGTAGGCGCTGCACCTGGGGCACATGCCGGTGAGCCGGTTCACCTGCTCAACGAAGCATCCGCATTCAGGGCACTGGTGGCGTCTCTGAAGGCTTACTCCCAGGATGCTCGCCCTGACTTCGATTGCGTGCTTCGAGTGGGCGATACCGAAACGCCTCTCGATCTCGTCGCGTATCGCGTCAGCCCCGAGGAAGCGGAGCTCGCGGATTACGTTCTCCTGCCCGACGGTCCACCTCATGCGGACCACGACCCAATTCGAACCTGGGGTACAGCGGACCCGCAACGGCGACGGATGGGTGAAAACGTGTGCCTCGGCACGTTTTTAACCCACCCGTTGCCCCCAGCTTGCAGGGGTGCACAGCAACCATTTCCTTTATAACGTTGTGTCCCCCTCACAAGGTACGCATTTTGCTTACTCTGCATACCCTGTCACCCCTCGTCCTTGATGCGCACTATATCGGCACTCGAACTGCCGCTCTCGACCTTGAACAGCTTGCTGCCCTTCAGGCGGTTGCCGAAGGTGCGTTGGTCGATATCGATAGTCTTCAGGAAATCGACTCTCCGCACGCAGTCCTGTTCTCCCATGAACTCGTCGATCTGGGCTTCAAGCTCGCTGCGCTTCTTCTCACGCTGGTCGTCGTGGAACTTCTGGTTTCCGCCGGGCTTGCGCACCTTGCAGTCGGCAAGCGTGTCTGTGTCGTCTTCCTCGTGAATCGGATAGCGGAACCAGATGTCCTTGGGCTCTGGGCGCTTAAAGTCGCGCAAGACGAACTCGAGGCGATAGGGAATCGCTCCTTCCCGATGAGCGAGCTTGAGCGCGGCGTACGCATCGTCGTTCAGGTCGAGCTCCGTCATATCGATGAGCGCGTCAGCGTCTCGGGCAAACACGCCCGACCCGGAGGCGCGGTCCTGCGCATCCTTGTTACCCTGCCCGCCCTTGGAATGGTGGTGCGTGTAGGCGATCGTGCTTTTGAGGCTTTCGGCCAGGCGGTCGAGCTCTCCGCAGAACGCGGTTATGGCATCGGCGTCGTTTTCCCCGCCGGACTGCACCTTATATGCAGGGTCGACGATGATCAGGTCGTAAGAGTCCACGTCGAAGCTGTTAATCAGAGCGTTCACCAAGCTCGTGATATCCCTGAACTGGCCGCGGAGATTGGCGATGTCCAGGTTCTTGCTCACTTTCTCGGCCGTTACCTGCATCTTCTCGTACACCCGATACACGCGGTGCATGAACTGCGGTTCCTGGATCTCCAGATTCAAGTAGAGCACACGGCCCTGAGCGCATTCGAACCCGCACCAGCGGTATCCCGTCGCCACGGCCACTGCGAGCTCGATGAGGAGATAGGATTTCCCCGATTTCGAAGCGCCCGCGATGAGCAGCTTGCCGCCTTGGCGGATGATGCCGGCGATGACTTCCGGAGGGAGCTCGGGCAGGTCCTCCTCGACTGTTATGGCGGGTGTCACGTGGATGACGAGCTTTGCATCGTCGCCCTCTGGCTCTCCGACGCTGGCAGCAGCCTCGGCTTCCTCGACCATCGCGGTGTACTTGTCCTTAAAGCCCATTACCCCTCCCTCCATACCGTAGTGACGAGCGGGTACTCGTCATCCTCGAACTGTGCTATCTCCTCGAAATGCCAGTCGATGCCCCGGCGATCCGTCAGCCATTGGTTCGCGTCCTTCGCGCCGTTCGGGTAGGGCGGCATCAGGGCATGCGGCACGCCGATGATGTCAAGGTCATGGGCGATGCTCGCGGCAGCCTTGCGGCCCTCGTCGTCCTCGTCCATGGCTATGACGATCTTCCTCGGGCGATCGCCCTTCTTCGCGTGATACAGGACGCTCGACAGCCTGGGCGCCATGCTCACGCCGCCGAGCGCCATCACGTGCTTCCCGATCTGCTTCTCGAGCGAAATGGCATCGAGCAGCCCCTCGGTGACGTAGAGAACGTCGAGGCCAGCCGTCAGCATCCACTCGCGGTACAGGGGCGATTTCAACCCCTTCGGTCTCCATTCCTTGTTCCTGGGCTTGCTCTCGCCCTTGGGAATCGTGCGCAGCATCGCGTAATTGGCCTGCGTGCAATCGCGGTTCCAGTACGGGATCACGATGTAGCCGTACGCGTCGGGCTCGTAAGCGTTGAACTCGGGCATGACCTCCTTCGGCTTGCGCGTGAACCCGAGGCCACAGCGCACGATGTCGTCGTCGCCAAGACCGCGGTCCTGGAGGTAGGCCATCGCTGGTGCTCCGTTCGGGCACGGCTTTCCTTCGGGGTCGATTACCGTTCCGAGGGCTCCGGGAACGGCGGAGCGGGCTTCTTCCTCTTAGGCTTCCAGGGCTTCTCGGACTTCTTGCCGTTACCGTCGAGCTTCATGCCCACGGCCTCGGCAGCCTTTGCTGCCTTCTCGGGAAAGCTCGTCACGCCGTTGTCGATGCCCGCGAGCTCGAAGATGTCGGCGCTGAAATCGCATGACCAGCACCTCACCCTGTTGGTCTTCTTGTCGAAGGTCATGGAGGGGTGGCGGTCCTCGTGGTCGGGGCTCAGACAGCGAAACGCCCGCGAAAGGTCGGTCACGCCGTGCACGTTAGCCAGGTAATCGGCCATCATGGCGCGTAGCTCCTCGCGCTGCAGATCGCTAACCATCGTTGCCTCGCTCGACTTGGAATGTGGTTGCAACGCGGCCGTACAATGATTGGCACAAGGCATCTGCCGTATAATGCGCATGAGGGCACAGTGATGCGCTCTCAATCCTGGCGACCTGCTTCCCCCAGCCGACCAAAGCACGGGATGCAGGTCGTTTTAATCTCTTGTTCATAATCATCTTTCCATTCGAATTGCTCCTGAAGTCATCAGGTCTATCCCTGCTCGCCGTTTACGTAGTCGATGAAACGCGTCTTCGGCACGAACCACGCCCGAGCGCCGATCTGGATGGCAGGGAGTACTTGCTCGCGGCACAGTTGCCGCACGTATTGGACGTTGAATCCGGTGATTTCAGCTATATGGGCAGTGGTGAGCAAATCAGGATACTGCGCGAACAGCTCGTAGGGCGCTCTGTCCGTATCGGGGGAGTCCAGGTTTGATTTGTTGACGTTCTGGGTTGCGACAAGCATTTAAGACACCTCCGCTACCTCGACCTCTTCTAGAAGCTCGTCGGGGTCTCCATCCCAGCCGAGCGCGGTGGCGACACGCTTGAGATGCCCCTCGTACATCCCGCCCCAGTTCTCCGCATTGCAGATGTAGTTTGGGGCTATCGGAGGATGGCACGCTTCACCCAGCCTTTTCATGGAAAGCCCCGCTTCTTCCCGCAGGTAACGCAAGCGACGTTTCTTCATATTCCCTCACTTTCGGAAAAATAATCCAAAATTTAGTCTATACAGAAGACTAACGTTAGTGTATGCTTGGTTGCAAGAGGTAATTGGAAAAATATTCCAATTATGGAAAGGAACGAGAGTAGATGAGTAGCTACGACTTTGAGATGTACGAGAAAGGCGTCGATGTCGAAGAGCTGTTCGACTGGACGGTTTTCGGCGCCCTGATTAGGAACAAGCGGAAGAAAAAGGGCTATAAGACTGCCGAGGAATTCTCGCAGACGATCTACAACCGAACTCGGTTCAACATTAGCGCAGAAACACTTTACAAGATTGAAGGCGGGAAGCAGGTGCCGAACGCTATGCAGCTTATGGCCATATGCATGTCGGTGAGCTGGTCGCCTCAGATTGGCGACTTGTTCGCGATCTGTGCATCGAACGAGTGGAATAAGGTGGCGTCTGGTGAGGTGCCCGAAAGCTGGAGACGCGCAAACTCAGCTCACTACTCATTCGATTTGACTGGGTTTTCCGCCGACATCAACAGCAGCGAATGGTACGACATTTGCCATAGCGAAGAATGCCCGGAAAGCAGCGAAGTCCTTTATTGCCCCGAGTACGAAACGGCATATGCGGAGGAAATAGCTGCGGCGGAATTCAAGAATTACTAGCCACTCTCGCCCAATTGGGCGTGATGGATATATCCACTGCAAGGTCAATCGAGCGTTGCCGGAAAGGAAGGTGAACAGAAATGGCAAAGAAACAACAAGGTGATGGCAGCATCGTCCAGGTGAAGGACAAGAACGGGAAGCCTATTCCTAACCGCTGGCGGATTGTGGTCTCCTGCGGCAGCGACAGCAAGGGCAACCGAGTCAGGGTCCAGCGCACCGTGGACGGCACCAAGTCCGAGGCGAAGCGCGTCCGTGACCAAATCAAGATGGACTTCGAGCAGGGCCTGTCGCTCGACGCCGACCGCGTCACGCTCTCGGAATTCCTCGACGTCTGGACCGAGACCCGCAAAACGGCTGGAAGGGCAAACGAGGAAACGATAAAGACCTACCGTGCCCGTCTGCGCAGCATCGAGCCCTTCTTGGGCAAGAAGAAGCTCAACAAGATCACGGCAGTCGAAATCGAGCGGGCCTACGCGCAATTGAAGGCGAAGGGCAAGCTCTCGGGCACGTCGCTCAACAAACTGCACATGCTCCTCAAGAGCGTGTTCAAAAAGGCGTGCGACTACGACCTCATCCTGCGGAACCCGTGTGACAAGGTCGAGTCTCCCAGCGTCGACAAGCCGAAGCGCAGCGCGCTCACGGCAGAGGAGGGCGGCAAGCTGCTCTACGCACTCGACGTCGAGGAGGAGCAAATCTACATCGAGATGGCCGAGAAGGAAAAGCGCCAGCTCGCGGCGGGCAACTACTTCGGCCGCTCGTCGCTGAAGGGGCTTGGCAACCTCAGCTGCACCATGGGCGTGCGATTGGCCCTCGCAACCGGCATGCGCCGCGGCGAGTGCTTCGGCCTCGTGTGGTGCAACGTCGACCTCAAGAAGGCGACCATACACGTCACGCAAAACCTCACGTCTTATGACGAGGTGAAAGAGCCCAAGACTCAGTCGAGCATCCGCAAGATCAGCATCGACCCGAACACCGTCGCACATCTGAAAATGTGGA
>CADAKR010000242.1 GCA_902788545.1 uncultured Coriobacteriaceae bacterium | reverse complement strand
GACGTTCGAGAACACGATTGCCTCGATTTGCAGGGCGCCGGCCGCGCGATGGGCAAGCTTGTCTTCCAGGCGCTTCATGAGCGATTCCATAGTGGCGTTCGCCTTGCCGCATGCGATGAGCGCATCGAGCGCGGCATCGGTCGTCGCCGCGTCCATGACCTCGCGCACCACGTCCTGCGGGGCGCCGACCAGCGCCGCATGGGACGCCAGCACCTCGACACGGCAATCGGCCACGCGGGAATGCGTGTTCATGATGCCGCCCGCAACCTTGGCCATCTTGCCGATGTGCCCCACGATGAGCATGCTCTTAAACCCGAGGACGTTGGCGGCATCGATGGTCGCGCCGAAGTAATTCGAGCACGACACCGCCTCGTCCATGTTCAGCGCGAGCTGCCCGCACGCGAAATCGCGACCGTAGTTGCCCGGGACGACGAGCAGGTCGGCCACGCCACGGGCCCGCAACGTGCGCATTTCCAGCTCGATCGACGAGATGAGCGCATCTTCGCTCATCGGCCTCACCACACCTGACGTGCCGAGAACCGAGATGCCGCCCTCGATGCCCAGGCGCGGGTTGAACGTCTTGGCCGCAAGTTCGACGCCTGCGGGAATCGAGATGACGGAAAGCAGCCCTGGGGCTTCGCCTTCCGATTGCGCGAGCGCTTCTTCCAGCTGCTCGACGATCATGCGGCGCGGCGTGGAGTTGATGGCGGCGGCGCCCACGGGCTGGTCGAGCCCCTCGCGGGTGACGCGCCCCACCCCGATGCCGCCGTCGACATGGCCGCCGGCCTCTTCGCAGCGCTCGACGCGGGCGTACACGAGCGCGCCGTTGGTGACGTCCGGGTCGTCGCCCGAGTCCTTCTGCACGGCGCACTGCGCCCAGCCATCGCCCGACTCGTGTTCCTCGATTTCGACCACGACGTCGATGCCGGCCGGAGTGGACACCGTGACCGCGGGAACCAGGTTGCCGCTCAGCAGCAGCTCGGCTGCCGCACGCGATGCCGCCGCCGCGCACGTGCCCGTCGTGTAGCCGCAGCGCATGCGCTTCGTGCCGACGTTGATGTATTCCTCGAGCTGCCGCATCGCGCGTATGCCCCTACCCTTGCAAGAAGGCGTCGATGGCGGCAAGCGTTTCGTCGAGCACCGCGTCGTCGTGCGCGCACGAGATGAACATGGCCTCGAACTGCGAGGGTGCAAGCGAGAAGCCATGCTCGAGCATGTAGCGGAAATACCGCGCGAAGGCATCGGTGTCCGACGTCTTCGCCGATGCGTAATCGGTCACCTGCTTCGACGTGAAGAACGTCGAGCCGATCGAGCCGATGTGGTTGATCGTGCAAGGCGCTCCGCTTTGCCGAATCAGGCGCTCGATGCCGCCGTACAGGCGCTCGCCGGCTTGCTCGAGGCGCTCATAGTGCTCGGGGTGGTCGTGAAGCTCGCGCAGCTGGGCCAAGCCCGCCGTCATGGCGATGGGATTGCCCGACAGCGTGCCGGCCTGATACACCGGACCCGCCGGCGCCATGAGGCTCATGATGTCCACGCGTCCACCGAAAGCACCCACCGGCATGCCGCCGCCGATGATCTTTCCGTACGTGACCAGGTCGGGCGTGATGCCGAAACGCTGCGCCGCACCGCCATATGCAAGGCGGAACCCGCAGATGACCTCGTCGAACACGAGCAGCGCGCCGTGCTCGTCGCAGAGCGCGCGCAAGCCCTCCAGGAAACCGGGCGCCGGCAACA
The DNA here is from genome assembly GCA_902788545.1 of uncultured Coriobacteriaceae bacterium. Lineage (GTDB taxonomy): Bacteria > Actinomycetota > Coriobacteriia > Coriobacteriales > Eggerthellaceae > UBA9715. The sequence goes on along the minus strand of CADAKR010000242.1, from coordinate 1,146 downwards.
CGACGCCCATGTTCGCCGCCACAGGCTCGACGATGACCGCCGCCACCTGCCCGGGATTGCCCTCGAACAGCGCCTTCACGCTTTCCAAATCGTTGTAGCCAGCCGTCAGCGTGTCCTGCGCGCAGCCTTCCGGCACGCCCGCGCTGCCGGGAACGCCGGCGGTCAAGACGCCCGATCCGGCTTCCACGAGCATGCAGTCGCTGTGACCGTGGTAGTTGCCCGCGAACTTGATGATCTTATCGCGCCCCGTGAATCCGCGCGCCAGCCGCAGCGCGCTCATGACGGCCTCGGTGCCCGAGTTCACCATGCGGATCATCTCGACGTGCGGCACCGTCTCGCAGATGAACTCGGCAATCCGCACTTCGAGCTCGGTTGCAGCGCCGAAGCTCATGCCGCGCTCGCACGCCTTCTGCACCGCTTCGCGCACCGCCTGGTCGTTATGGCCCAGGATCATGGGACCCCACGAGCCGATGTAATCGATGTAGCGGTTACCTTCCACGTCCCACACGTACGGACCGTCGGCACGATCGATGAAGCGCGGGTTAAGTCCCACGCTTTGGAATGCCCGCACCGGCGAGTTCACCCCGCCGGGAATCACCTTCACGGCGCGTGCCATCAATTCTGCAGAGGTGGTCATTAGCCGATCACTCCTTGATCCATGAGCTTGGCGATGAGCTCGGCGTAGTAGGTCAGGTAGATATGCGCGCCGGCGCGGAAGGCCGAAGCGGCCATCTCTCCGACGATGCGCTCCTCGTCGATCCAGCCGCGCTCGGCGGCGGCCTTCACCATGGCGTACTCGCCGCTGACGCTGTAGGCGGCCACGGGGACGTTCACCGCGTCGTGCACCTCGCGCACCAAATCCAGAAACGACATGGCCGGTTTCACCATGACGATGTCGGCGCCCTGCTCGATATCCTGCAGCGCCTTCTTCACGGCCTCGCGGCGGTTGTGCACGTCCATCTGGTACGCGCGTCTATCGCCGAACGCGGGAGCGGAATCGGCCGCCTCGCGGAACGGGCCGTAAAAGCCGCTGGCGTACTTCACCGAGTAGGCCATGATGGGCACCGTCGTGAAGTCAGAGGCATCGAGCGCTTTGCGGATGCCCAGCACGCGGCCGTCCATCATGTCGGAGGGCGCCACCATGTC
>CADAKR010000241.1:3501-7644 GCA_902788545.1 uncultured Coriobacteriaceae bacterium | reverse complement strand
CCGCCTGCCTGGCGAGCGAGAACCCCGGTATCAAGACGTTCACCGTGGGCTTCGCCGAATACGAAGGCGAACGCGACGAGGTGAGCTGGGCGCGCGAGCTTGCCGGCCAGCTGCACGTGGAAAACGATGCTCACCACATCACCGAGGAGGAGTACTGGGAATCGCTGCCTTTCGTCCAATGGCACATGGACGAGCCTTCGGGCGACCCGAGCGCGGTGGCGCTGTACTTCGTCGACAAGCTTGCGGCTCGTCGCGTGAAGGCGGTGCTTTCGGGCGAAGGGGCCGATGAGTTTTTCGGCGGCTACCGCATCTACCAGACGCCGTTTGCCAATGAGCGCGTGAGCAAAGTGCCCAAAGGCGTCTTGCGCGCAGGTTCCAAGGTGCTGCACGCGATGGGACAGAGGGGGGCGAATTACCTCGAGCGAGCTTCCGAACAGGTCGAGGACTGGTATTTCACGAACGCCAACGGCGTGGCCTTCACGCCCGAGGAGCGCGACCGCCTGCTTGCTCCCGCCATTCGCGAACGGCTCGGTGCGCTGCCGACGCCCCAGGAGCTGACAGCGCCGGCCTACGCCGAGGCAGCCGGGCTCGACGATTCCACGCGCATGCAATACGTCGATTTGCAGTTCTGGCTTGTCGGCGACATCCTGCTGAAAACCGACAAGATGGCGATGGCCCATTCGCTCGAATCGCGCGTCCCGTTCCTCGACCGCGAGGTGTTCGACCTGGCATCGACCATCTCCACTGCGCAAAAAGTCACCGAGCACCAGACGAAAGTGACGCTGCGCGAAGCCGCCGAGCGCGCCATTCCGCACGATTGGGCGCAGAAGGAGAAGCTCGGCTTTCCCGTTCCCGTCGTGTCGTGGTTGCGCGAGGAGCGCTATTTCGAGCAGGTGAAGCGCGCGTTCGAAAGCGAAGAGGCGGCGCGGTTCTTCGATGTGGCCGAGCTTCGCCGCCTGCTCGACGAGCACCGGGCAGGCGCCGATCGGTCGCGCCGCATTTGGATCGTCTACTCGTTCCTTATCTGGTACCGGGTCTTTTTCATCGATCGCGCCAAGCCCTGCGGGCAGGAGGGAGGCTTTCGATGAGCAAGCAGGTTCTCTTCATCGCCAACTCGCTGGATAACGCGTTCAAGTTCCAGTCAGTCCTCTCGACGCTTGACGTGGGGGTTTCCGCAGGGTCGACTCAGCAGGTCAGGCGTCTGCTTGCACCAGGTTCGGATGTCGACCTCGTCATCTTCGAGGCGCGGGAGAAGACGTTCGTCCACCTGCAGGAAGTCATCTCGCTTTCCGAGAGCCGCGGAAGCGCCCTTCTGGTCATCACCGACGAGGCGTGCGTTGGCGAGTTGCTGCTTCCTGCAGGGTTCCCCTGCGATTTCATCATGCACGATGCCCAGCAAAGCGAATGCCTCGTTCGCATTCGCAGGTTGCTTGGCGAAAACGACAAGAATGGTCAGGCGAAGACCATAACCATCGAAGACATGACCATGAACCTGGCGACGTATCAGGTGACGGTGGCCGGCCAGCCTGTCGACTTCACGTACCTGGAATACGCGTTGCTGGCGTTTCTCGTGCAGCATCCGGACCGAACGTTCTCGCGCGACGTGTTGTTGCAGAACGTATGGGGCTTCGACAGCTATTGCGGTTCGCGCACCGTCGATGTGCACGTGCGCCGCATACGCGCCAAGCTGGGCCCGGGCCTCGCCGAGCATATCGGCACAGTCCGCGGGGTGGGTTACCACTGGAGCTCCTTGACGTGACAAGGCGGCGGGACCGAACGCGATGGCTTGCCGCCGGGTGGGACAGGGGCTCGTTAGCCCGCCTCTCCCGGCGACAACCAGCCGCCCTTGTGCCGCCGCCCGTCCTGCTGGAAGTTTAACCTGCCCGAAACGCTGTCGAAACGGCCGTGACACGTTGTGCCCTTAGCCTATGAAGCTACATGCTGGAAGGATAGGGGCACTATGGGACACGACACGTCAAGCACGGCGGGCCTCGAGGGCTTGTACCGGCCGGAATTCGAACATGACGCATGCGGCATCGGCGCGTTGGCGCACTTGAAGGGCAAGCGGTCGCATCAGATGATCGATGATGCCCTGTCGGTGCTCGTCAACCTGGAGCACCGCGGCGGTGTGGGTCTCGAGAAGAACACCGGCGACGGCGCGGGCATCTTGTTTCAGGTGCCGCATCGCTTCTTCCGCAAGGAAGCGCAGAAGTGCGGGCACTTGCTCCCTGCCGAGGGCGATTACGGCGTGGCCATGCTGTTCCTTCCGCGCGATGCAGAGGGCGTGGCAAGCGCCATCCGCATCTTCGAGGAAGGGTGCGCGCGTTGCGGCGTGCCGCTTCTGTTCTGGCGCGACGTGCCGACAGATCCGCATGATTTGGGCGAGACGGCGCGTGCGTGCATGCCCACCATCAAGCAGGCGTTTCTCGCGCGGCCCGACGACGTTGCGGGCGGCGAGGCGTTCGAGCGGCGATTGTACGTTTGCCGCCGCGCTATAGAAAAGGCAGCCGGCGCGGACCCGGCGCTTGAGGGGCGTATCTTCTACATTTGCTCGATGAGCGCGCGGACCATCGTGTACAAGGGCATGCTCGTCTCCACGCAGCTGCGCCGCTTTTACTGCGACCTCGATGACGCTTCCACCGAGACGGCGGTGGCGCTCGTGCATTCGCGCTACTCCACGAACACGACCCCGTCATGGGAACGGGCGCATCCCAACCGCTACATCGTGCACAACGGCGAGATCAACACGCTGCGCTGCAACGTCAGCTGGAACGGCGAGGGGTCTGACTCGGCCATGCTCGACAACGTGCTGGAGTTCATAACGATGAACGGCCGCAGCCTTGCCCGTGCTGTCTCGATGGTTTTGCCCGAGCCGTGGGACAACAACGACAACCTCTCCGACAAGCGGCGCGCGTGGGATGCCTACCAGTCGATGCTCACCGAGGGCTGGGACGGCCCGGCGGCCATCGCGTTTTCCGATGGGTGCGTGACGGGTGCGACCATCGACCGCAACGGCTTGCGACCTGCCCGCTATTGCGTCACGTCGGATGACCGGCTCATCCTCTCGAGCGAGGTTGGCGTGCTCGACGTCGACCCGGCAAGCGTCCTCATTGCCGGCAGCCTCGGTCCCGGGCAGATGCTGCTGGTCGACCCTTCGCAAGCGCGCGTGCTCTTCGACGACGAGATCAAGGACGCATTCGCCAACGAGAAGCCCTACCGCAGCTGGATCGACGCCGAGATGCTCACGCTCGACGAGCTTGTCGACGAGCAGGACGGTGGGCGAGCCGGCAGCGCGGCGGTGCGCCCCGATGCCGCCATGCCACTTCACGAGCGGCAGGCGCAGCACGGTTACTTCTTCGACGACATCGAGGAAGCCGTCATTCCCATGGCCGAGCGTGGTGCCGCGCCCTTGGCTTCGATGGGCGTCGACAGCCCCATCGCATGCCTTTCCGAGAAGCCCCGCAGCTTCTTCGACTACTTCAACCAGCTGTTCGCGCAGGTCACCAACCCGCCGATCGACGCGTTGCGCGAATCGTTCATCACGTCGACGCTGCTGTACGTCGGAAACCACGGCAATTTGCTGGAAGACGCGCGTGCCAATTGCAGGCTTGTGCGGTTGGATACGCCGTTGCTCGACCGCGCCCAGTTCGAGGCCCTCGCGCGCATCGAGAAGCACGGCTTCAAGCCGGTGGCCTTGAGTGCGACGTATGCGGCTGACGGCGGCGCCCACGCGCTTGCCGGGGCCTTGGCCGATTTGCGTAGCCAGGCGGAAGCTGCCGTGCGTGCAGGTGCCGACCTCGTCGTGATCTCGGATCGCGCTGGTGCGGGGCGCATCCCCATACCGTCGCTGCTTGCAGTCGCTTCAGTTCACAACCACCTGCTCAGGAAGGGGCTGCGCACCCATGCCGACATCATCGTGGAGTCTGGCGATGCCATCACGCCGCATGATTTCGCGGCGCTCGTGGGCTATTCGGCTTCGGGTGTCTACCCGTATCTCGCGCACGACACGATCGCTTCGCTGTGCGAGCAGGGCGTGATCGAGCTCGAAGCCGCCGAAGCGCAGCGCAACTACAACAAGGCCGTGGTCGCCGGCATCGTCTCGGTCATGTCGAAGATGGGGATTTCGACCATGCAGGGCTACCA
>CADAKR010000241.1:0-3496 GCA_902788545.1 uncultured Coriobacteriaceae bacterium | reverse complement strand
GGCCTGGAAAAGGCGTTCGTCGACGAGCATTTCGCGGGTACGGTCAGCCGGATCGGCGGCTTGGGAGTCGACGACGTGCAGCGGGAATGCGATGAGCGCCGTGCGGTTCTCCATCGCATGCGCCAAAGCCCCGCGCCCGACCAGCTGCCAAGCTCGGGGCTCACGTCGTGGCGGCCGCTCGGCGGCGAGGAGCACCTCCTGAATCCGCTGACGATCAACCTGCTTCAGCGTGCCGTGCGCGGTGACGATCCGGCACTCTTCGACGAGTACAGCACGTCAGTGCATGTGCCTGGGCGCGCTATTAGGCTCGGCGATTTGCTCGACTTCGCATCGCCGGGCGCCGCCATCCCCCTTGAGGAGGTCGAGCCTGCAAGCGAGATCGTGAAGCGCTTCAACACGGGCGCCATGAGCTACGGCTCGATCTCGCAAGAAGCGCACGAATGCCTTGCCATCGCCATGAACCGTTTGCATGGGCGTTCGAACAGCGGCGAGGGAGGCGAGGACCCGGCACGCGAGACACCGCTTCCCAACGGCGATAGCAGGCGTTCGGCCATCAAGCAGATTGCTTCGGGGCGTTTTGGCGTCACGAGCCGCTACCTCATGAGTGCCGACGAAATTCAGATCAAGATGGCCCAAGGCGCCAAGCCCGGCGAGGGCGGCCACCTGCCGGGTGGCAAGGTGTGGCCGTGGATCGCGCGGGCGCGCAGGTGCACGCCGGGCGTGGGCCTTATCTCGCCGCCACCGCATCACGACATCTACTCGATAGAGGATTTGGCGGAAGTCATCTTCGACATGAAGAACGCCAACCCGCACGCGCGCATCTCGGTGAAGCTCGTCGCCGAGGCCGGCGTGGGCACCATTGCGACAGGCGTTGCGAAGGGCGGAGCTCACAAGATACTGATTTCGGGCAGCAATGGCGGTACGGGCGCCGCGCCGCGCGACTCGATTTACCATGCCGGCCTGCCGCTTGAGCTGGGATTGGCCGAGGCGCAGCAGACGCTGTTGCGAAACGGCCTTCGCTCGCGCGTCGTCCTGGAGGCGGACGGCAAGTTGATGGACGGGCGCGACGTGGCGATCGCCTGCCTGCTCGGCGCAGAGGAGTTCGGCTTTGCCACGATGCCGCTCGTGGCCATGGGCTGCCTCATGCAGCGCGATTGCCAGCAGGACACCTGCCCGGTCGGCATCGCCACGCAAAACTGCGCGCTGCGCAACCGGTTTGCGGGCAAGCCCGAATACGTCGTGAGCTTCATGACGATGGTTGCCGAGCAGCTCCGCCGCATCATGGCGCACCTGGGTTTCGCGACCGTCGAGGAAATGGTCGGGCGCGCCGATTGCCTGCGCCAGCAAAGCGATGCGCGCAGCTGGAAGGCGAGGCGTGTCGACTTGTCGGACCTGCTCGTCGTCGCCCGCGCAGAATACGGCCAGTCGATCGAGGGCGCGAACAGCCCGCATTTCGTTGCCACGTGCGCGCCCGAGGACACCTTGCCGAGCACGCTCGATGCGACGCTTTTGGTCCCGTACACGAACGATTCGCGCAGCGCGCTTGCACCGCAGCGTTTCCACGTCGACATCGCCAACGTCAACCGTTGCGTTGGCACGCTGTTGGGATCGACGGTTACAGGGCGCCATGCCGAAGGGTTGCCCGATGAAACGCTGACCATCGACTGCACTGGGTCGGGCGGCGTCAGCTTCGGAGCCTTCCTTCCCGCCGGCATCACGCTCAACATCGAGGGAGAGGCCAACGATTTCTTCGGCAAAGGCCTTTCGGGCGGCATCGTGACAGTCGCGCCGTACCATGCTGCGACCTACCGTCCCGAGGAGAACGTCGTTGCGGGCAATGTCGCGTTTTATGGCGCGACGAGCGGCAAGGGTTTCGTCAACGGACTTGCGGGCCAGCGGTTCGCCGTGCGCAACTCGGGGGCGACGCTCGTCGTCGAAGGCGTCGGGAACAACGGTTGCGAGTACATGACGGGCGGCGTCGTCCTCGTGCTTGGCGAGGTGGGCCTGAATTTCGCGGCGGGCATGAGCGGCGGCGTGGCATACGTGTACGACGCCGAGCACACGCTTGCCGAGCGCTGCAACCGCGACATGGTCGAGCTTGAGTCGCCCGATCGCGATGAGCTCGAGTTCGTGAGGAGGCTCGTCGACGAGCATGTGCAGCGCACGGGCAGCCCGCTCGGCGTGAAGCTGCTGTACCGTTTCAGCGACATCGCCGGCGATTTCGTCAAGGTGATTCCGCGCGAGTACAAGCACATCATGGAACTGACCGACAAGCTCGAGGCTTCGGGCCTGACGCACGACGAAGCCGTGGAGCGGGCATTCGAGTTGAGAGACGCATCATGATGCGTGCATCCTGATACGGGGAGGAGGGTGGGTTTTTCTCTCCTGTCCCCAATAACCCACGTGGGTTTTTTTTTTTTTTTTTGAAAGCGAGAGGAAGATGGGAAGAGCAGGCGCATATCTGACGATAGGGCGGCGTGAGCACGATGTGCGGCCGGCTGGCGAGTCGTTGGCCGATTTCGATGACATCGTGGTCGATCTGGGCGTCGGCGAGCAGCGCGAGCAGGCGAGCCGGTGCATGAACTGCGGCGTGCCGTTTTGCCAGAGCGGCATCGCGTTCAATGGGTCGAAACGGGCGACGGGATGCCCCTTGCACAACTTCATTCCCGAAACCAACGACTTGCTGTTCCGGGGGCGTATGGACGATGCAATCAAGCGGCTTGCCCTCACGAACCCGTTTCCCGAGTTCACGGGCCGCGTGTGCCCGGCACCGTGCGAGATTGCATGCAATCTGGGGCTCAACGACGAGGCCGTGACCATCCACGACAACGAGCGCGCCTTGTCCGACTATCAATGGGAACGCGGCATCGACCCGCTTGCCGCCGTTGCGGAAGATGCGCCGCTTGTCAGCGTGGTGGGCTCGGGACCCGCCGGATTGGCGGCAGCGTGGGAGCTGGCGCGTCGCGGTGCGCGCGTGCGCGTGTACGAGCGCGATGAGCGGCCTGGCGGGTTGCTCATGTACGGCATCCCCAACATGAAGCTGCCGAAGGAGATCATCGAGCGCCGCGTGAAGCTGATGGAGCAAAGCGGCATCGAGTTTCGCTGCGGAGTCGATGCGGCGGCCATTGCCGGCGACATCGCCGCGGAATCGGACGCCGTCGTGTTGGCGTGCGGCGCTCGGACGCCTCGCGACGTGGCGGTTCCGGGCAGGGAGCTTGCAGGCGTGCATTTCGCGTTGGACTACCTTTCTGAGGCGACGGCCGCGCTTTTGGAAGGGCGCGATGCGACCATAACCGCCGCTGGCAAGGACGTCGCGGTTATCGGCGGTGGCGACACCGGGGTCGATTGCGTGGCGACAGCCCTTCGCCAGGGCGCCCGCAGCGTGCGCCAGATCGTTCGCGCGGCACGTCCGCCCGAATCGGCCACGGCAGATGAGTGGCCCGGTCCGCGCAACGTGTACGTGCAAGCGTATGGTCAGCGCGAGGCAGAGGAGAAG